>JBCCTE010000305.1:0-4695 GCA_039198915.1 Cyanobacteria bacterium P01_D01_bin.73
CGTCCTAAGCAGCTTGATGGCTGCTATGGAACGAGATTGAGAACCAGGCACTATTCCAGTTGGGGTTGCCCCAAAGCTCCTGGCGCACCTACCAGCGTTCGCTTGGGCGAGCACGTTACCGTCATGATCGCCAACGTCAGAATATACGGCGACGCATTCCAGAGATAGTAAAACGACTCCACCCCCACCGACTGCAACGCTGGTCCAATCGCCTGCGCTCCACCGAACAGTAATGAAGCGTACAAGCAGTGCATCGGCCTCCACCGGGCAAAAATCACCAGTGCCACTGCCATTAACCCTTGCCCGCTAGAAATGCGCTCGTTCCAACTACCGGGATACACCAACGACAAATACGCGCCCCCAATTCCTGCCAACACACTGCCGATGACAATTGCGTAAGCCCGCACTTGCTTCACTGACACTCCCATTGCCTTTGCCGCCGCCGGACTATCCCCTGCCGCTCGCACGAACAGTCCCCATCGAGTGGCTTTGAAAAACCACTGCATCAGCGGTGCGACAAGAAGACCCAGCAAGAAAAGAGGGCTAACACTGAAGGCCGAGCGTACTTGCGGCAAATCGCTCCAATTCCCCAGTGGCAAGGTGGGTAACTGGGGTGCAGGCGGCTGAATGAAAGGCTTGCCGAAGAAAAAAGCAATGCCGCTGCCGAAGATAATCATGGCGATCCCCACCGCCACGTCGCTCACCTGCGGTTTTTGCGCCAGCCAGCTATGCAGCAGCCCTAGCAGTCCGCCCGCCACGCCTGCGACGATGACACCTAACCACGGCCCGACTAGTGGAGAGTCTCGTAAGTAGTAGGAAGTGGCGTAGGCTGTCATCGCCCCCGTCAGCAGCGCCCCTTCCAAGCCGAGATTGATTTTGCCGCTCTTTTCAGTCAGACACTCCCCCAAGCTAACGAACAGAAAAGGCGCACTGCCCCGCAAAGCTCCCCCCGCGATCGCCAGCGGCAGGCCCCACCATCCCAATGCTTCTGCTGCCATGCGTACCTCCTCAACGAGCGGGAGCAGATTGCTCGGACTTCTGACTGAAGGCGATCGCTGCTTTCGGTTCCGGTTCTGCAAACCACGCGAACTTACCGTAAAGCGACTCGCTAAACAGCACCACCAAAAACACCAGCCCTTGAAACACCAACACGGTCGAATCCGGCAGGTCGTGAACCCGCTGCAAAATACCGCCGCTGGCCAAAATTCCCCCTAACAAAAATGACACCAACGTCACCGCTAGCCCATTGCTGCGAGCGATGAACGCCACCAAAATACCGCTATAGCCGTAGTTTGCATTCAGTGACGCATTCGCCACCCCATGAACCGCCGCGATTTCCACCATGCCCGCCAGGCCAGCGCACGAACCGGCCAGAAAACAAATGGCTAGTGTCAACTTACCGACAGGTAATCCCGCCAAACGGGCAGCGCGGATGTTCCCGCCTGTGGTTCGGACCGCAAATCCAAATGTGGTGCGCTGAATGAGGACATAGGCGATCGCGCAAGCCACCAACCCGTAAATCAACCCGTAATGTATCCGCGTCCCTGGAATCGCCCCCAGTCTCGATGCAGCCAGCAGCGGAAAACTGGACGGCTTATTCAATGAGCTGGGATCGCGCATCGGCCCTTCCACCAAGTGATTGAGAATAGCGATCGCGATTGCGTTCATCAATAAACTGCTAATCGTCTCATTTACACCGCGCCAGTGCCGCAACGCTCCCACTGCCGTAATCCAGAGACCGCCAAATAAGAGGCTAGAGAGTGCCATCGCAAACACGACGAGCGTTGGAGGCAGTGAATCTTGCAGCGCCAGACCAGAAATAATTGCTCCTAAGCCCCCCATCACCAGCGCGCCTTCATTGCCGATGATGACCAGTCCCAATTTTGCGGGCAGCGCCGTACAAAGCGCCGTTAGCATCAGTGGCGATGCCAAAATTAGCGTTCCTTGCACCCGACTGGCGCTGCCGAACGCCGCCTTATAGATCGAGTTGTAAACGCCGAGTGGATTTGCCCCCGCCAGCGCGCAAAAGATACCGAATAGGAACAAAGCAACCAATACCGCACCGCAGGGCAGACAGACGGACTCCAAGATCCTGCGCCAACTGCGATCGCCCATCTTTTGCTCCTAATGTTTGTGGTTGCAACCGGCCTCCAATTATCCGATGCGACCTTCCACGCCTTCCACTAAATAATCCATCTGCTCCAAAATCGGATCTTGCTGGCCCAATTCCTCGCCCGCAGCGATGGCGACGTTGCCTTCGTTATCTTTCAGCTCGCCCTTGTAAATCGTCACGCCAGTTGATTGAAACTGAGCGACCACCTCATCTGCAGCAGCCTTTGCTTCGTCTGAAACCGCATCCCCGTAAGGCGAAAGCTTGCAAAATCCTTCTTTAAAACCACCCCGCACTAAGTGAGGAATGCCCCCATTCATTAAGGTTTTTCCTTCCGCCAGCATGGCAGCGTAGTTATTATAGATATTGCTCCAATCCCACTCCGCGCCAGTTAGATATCCTTTCGGTGCGAGCGACGCTTGATTGGCGTGGTAGCCCGAACAGAAGATCCCGCGTTTTTCTGCGGTCTCCATCACCACTTTGGGACTGTCGACGTGGCAGGTAATCACGTCAATGCCTTGGTCAGCCATGCTGTTTGCTGCTTCGGCTTCCTTCACCGGCAGCGCCCAGTCTCCCGTGAAGATAAGCTGCGTTGTGATGTCGGGATTCACGCTGCGAGCGGCTAGGGTAAAGCTATTGATATTGCGTAATACCTGCGGAATTGGCTTGGCGGCAATAAATCCGAGCTTGCCCGACTCGCTCATATGTCCGGCTACGATCCCGGCGATGTATTGAGCTTCGTCAATATAGCCAAAGTAGCTACCCACGTTTTCGGGCGTTACGCCTTCTTGGTATAGTCCCCCTGCGTGGAAAAACTGCACATCGGTAAACTCTTTTGCCAGCTCCAAAATGTGGGGGTCAAAGTATCCAAACGACGTGGGGAATAACACCGTCACCCCATCCAACTCGATCATGCTGCGCATAGTTTCGCTAACTGCCACTGTTTCCGGCACGTTAGCTTCTTCCGAAATGCTGACTCCATCTAGTCCTGCAATGCCAGACGCACCTTCGGCATGAGCTTGGTTATATCCGAAGTCATCTTTGGGACCAACGTAGATGAACCCAATTTTGATGACATCTGAATCGACAGTAGGAGTACTCGAATCGGCAGTTTCATTACTACTGCTGCACGATGTCAGCTTAGCCGTGCTGCCCAGAGCCGCCGTTACCACCAGTCCCCGAATCACCTGGCGGCGCGTAAACCTGACATAAGTCTTATTCACCACGATTGCTCATCCCCTAGACAACTTCAACGACCCACCAGCTCGACAACCCAAGGCTGTGAAGTCTCAATAGACAAGTCACAGTACGACGAGAATGTCATCGAACTTACAGCAGCTTATCGGCTCGATTTAGTATCCGCCAATGCATTTTGCTCCTGAAACCCCGACTTTACCGAGGTTCTCTACCCATCAGACTTGCGATCGCCTAAAGATTCTGCGTAAGCTCGCCAGCCGCCGAACTCCGCGATTTCTTTATTCCCTTCACAGGCGATCGCTTCACCCAACACCCCCAACACTTCAGACCCATCCGCCAGCTTCACTTTCCCCACGCACAATCCTGGCGGCTCTTGCTGCAAAATCTGCACCAGTCCTGCAGGAGGAACCGACCAGACTTCGAGGGCAATTGCTCTACCTCCAGTTGCCACCCGCTGCATAGCCGGATGAATATCGGCGATCGACCAAAGTCGATAGATGGGAGCGGTCGTTGTCTCTTTCACAAACGTTGCTCCCGCTGCCACCATATTCCCGTTCAGCCCTAACCCTTGCATCAAGGTTCCATTCACCGCCAAGAGAATCTTAGCCATTGCTCGCGCCAGAAACCGTTGGCTTAGTTAAGCATGCTGGGGAGATAGGCAAGCGCGATTCTGAATCTGAAGTTTAGTATCGCTCGTGTTTCTGTCGCTACTAAGATGAGTGAAGTTGTTGGAATACCCGCACCATGCCGTGTTCGCTGCAGCAGCTGTGCGATAGCCAACTCGGTTCTTCCGTCTAAATTATGTCGCCCCAATGGATTGAAGATGATATGCAAGCCCGCCCCAAACCAAATTAATCTCAGGAGGTTGGCGTGAATTAAGCAACGCAATAGAGGCGGTGGTGTATCATAATTTAGCTAGCAATATATATGATGTTGAAGCCATGTTTTGCATGCTTGATTTATTTCTATGGTTTATTTGACTCGAAAAGAGTTGGCGCAGTAGCGATTACTCCCCGCACACCTGTCAGGCTAAGCTATCTCTTTAGGTTAAGATTTTTCAACGCAATGTTTTGGGTGGAGGAGTGGATGCTACCTAGCTTCGTCATTATTGGTGCAATGAAAGGAGGCACGACCAGCTTACATCGCTACATAGCCTCTCACCCTAATGTTGTAACTTCTTCTATTAAAGAAACAGACTTTTTTAGAAGCGCTAAAGATTACAGTAAAGGGATTGACTGGTACGAATCTCTGTTCGAGGGTAGTGGTACGTATGCGTTTGAAGCTTCAACAAATTATACTATGAGGCATAAGTTCCCTGGCGTCCCAGAGCGAATGCACTCTGTTTTACCAAATGCCAAACTAATTTATCTACTTAGAGATCCAATTGA
>JBCCTE010000306.1:0-4690 GCA_039198915.1 Cyanobacteria bacterium P01_D01_bin.73
ATAGGAATTCAATCCTATCGTTTTAAACTACAACCTCGCAGAATCACTTCTTCATTTATTGATGAGAATTCCTAACAAGAAAACATTTGATTGATTCTTTCTGCTACGCAGATGTTCATTGTTGGCATATGCAAAAAGGGAATGTGATGAATCGCTTTCTTTAACAGTAAGTGTTCTCAATTAATCCTATGACTTTGTGATCGCGAAACAGGTCCTGCATTAGACTTTAACCTGGCGTAAAAGTTTTGAACCCCCCTTCAGATATAAGCTCCTGGGACTTAGAGGGCGATCGCGACTGGTATCACAGCCTCTACCTTTAATGAAAGTAGTCTCAGTAAACAACGAAAAATCTCTCCGTGAGTCGCAAAAAAATCCACTAAAACTGCATAAATTCCATGCAGTTTTAGTGGATTGATTGGTTCGACTTTCCGTAAAAAGTATTGCTTTTAACAGATTTCCGCTGGCGATAAGGTTTCGTAGTGAGCAACACAATAAAACTTTTTAATTGTTATTCATGGACAGTTTGAGGTTTTTTTGAAAGCTAATCTTCTGGCAGTTAAAGACAGCTTGAGTCCGACACCTAAGCCGGTTAGAGCAGGAGAAATAATGGATTACGTAGTACCTAGTGATCTTGTTAATGCAACGATCGCAGCTGGTGAAAAGAAAGCCCGCCTATCAATTAAGGATCTTTTGATTCGTGGATTTTATTCAGGTTTGGCTTTAGGTGTTGCCACCACCTTGGCAGTAACCGTTGCGGTGCAAAGCCAAATGCCGTTCTTGGGAGCGCTTTTATTCCCCTGGGGCTTCGCTTCCATTGTTTTGTTCGGAATGGAGCTGGTAACTGGTAACTTTGCCATTTTGACCACGGCAATGTTGGCGAAGCGCGTCCGTTTTGGTAAGGCTCTAAACAATTGGCTTTGGGTCTATCTGGGCAACTTTTTAGGATGCCTATTTGTGGCAGTTCTAATGGGATACTCCCTAACCAATGGCGGTACGGCTGACCCTAGCCCCGTTGGTGAAAAGATCATGGCAATCGCCCTAGCGAAGACCGTTGCTGTGAAGGAGCTAGGCGGAAGCGGTTTTGCACTATTTATCGTGCGCGCTATTTTCTGTAACTTCCTGGTTTGCTTGGCAACCATGTTGGGCTCTGTTAGTAAGTCCGTTATCGGTAAGTTCTTCGGCTGCTGGTTCCCGATCTTTGCGTTCGTAACCCTCGGTTTGGAGCACATTGTTGTGAACATGTTCTTCATCACCACCGGTATGGTTCTTGGCGCCCCCATCACCGGCATGGATATGGTGTTCTGGGACTTCCTGCCTGTGACTATCGGTAACATCATTGGTGGTGGAGTCTTCATCGGCGGACTGCTGTTTGCAACCCACTACTCTAAGCCCCAGCCTCAGGTGGTTCCCCCTATGCCCGTAGGTGAGCCCAGCCGTGAGCCTGCGACTCGCTAGAGGGTATGTTCAGTATCTCCTGAGAGCGTCAAGCAGAAAGGAGTGGATGCCTTTTCAAAGTAGGAATGCTAGGAGCTAGGACATTTTCAAAGTTCGACTCAAAAGTTTGATTGTTCGGCTTTTAGCATTCTCACAAACCTTTTTGGATAATTTGCTCGAAAGGTATGCAAAAGGTTCGTTTAGGGGCATGGTGTTGGTAGAGTTTTCTGCCTGGTCACCATGTCCCTTTTTCGTGCCTTTTCCCTGTTATCCGTCGTTAATTCACTGCGCTCTTGCCCGGTGTCGATTGATACGAAGGATACCCTAGGGCCGATTATATGGGCGGCTGGACTGACCTTAGGAGGGCTGGGGGTTCCGGCGATCGCCCAGGTTGCCCCTATCGTCCCAGACCAAACGTTGCCTACTCCATCCCAGGTGACGACGTCCCAACCCAATGTGATTGATATCAGCGGCGGGACTCAGACGGGGGAAAATTTATTTCATAGTTTTCAATCGTTTACTGTGCCGGACGCTGCGACGGCCAGTTTTTTTGTGCCTGCGGATGTACAGCGGGTTTTAGCACGGGTCAGTAGCGGTGAACCCGCAACGGTAAATGGCACCCTGCGAGTGGGTGGTTCGGCGGATTTATTCCTCTTGGCTCCCGGCGGCGTATTTTTTGGCCCCAATGCCCAGTTGGATGTGGGCGGGTCGTTCGTAGCTTCTACGGCGGACCAGGTGAATTTTGCTGATGGAACGGTGTTTTCGGCGATCGCCCAGGGCAGCCAGCCACCGCTGCTAACGTCAACGGTGCCGTTGGGATTGCAGTTTGGCAGCGCCTCTAGCCAGGGGCAAGGAATTTTGGTGAACGGCAACGGTCGTCCCGATGTGGTGCAAACAGAGGTGGTAGACGGAGCGCTGTTGGCGGCCGAGGGGCAAACCTTTGGGCTTTTAGGAGATTCGATTACCTTTCAGGGCGGGCGTATCGGTGCCGTTAGTGGTCAGGTCACTTTAGCGGCGGTGGGTGAGGGGGGCTCAGTAACGTTGACTCCTAATGATTTGGGCTGGGCAGTGGATAGCGTGACCGGTCCCCAGGGAGCGATATTTCTAGACACCCTGTCCGATGTGGATGTCAGTGGTCCCGGTGGTGGAGCAGTCCAGGTGAATGCAGAATCCTTGACCCTGCGCGGGCGATCGCGAATCGCTTCGGATACTTTTGGAGATCTGGACGGTCGCGGTGTGGTGTTGACCGTGGGTGAACTGAGAGTCAGTGACGGCTCCTACATTTCGTCATCTACCTTTGGAGCGGGAAATGGCGGCGATTTTGTGGTGAACGCCAACATCATCGATATGACCGGACCGGGACCGTTGCAAAACGTTTTGGAGGAGCTGTTTGCCCAGGAGATTCGCAATCCAGCCCAGTCCAGCGGCGGCTTATTCGCAACGAGTTTTGGCACAGGCAATGGCGGCAACGTGACCGTAACTGCTGAGGAAGCGGTGCTGCGAGATAGTGCCTTGATCTCCACATCGGTCTTTGATTTGGGCATTGGCGGCACATTAAATGTGGCGATTACCGGTCAACTGCTGTTGGACGGCGGTCAGTTTTGTGGCGCTAGTTTTGGCGTTGGCAATTCAGGGAATACCTTTGTGACAGCGGGCAGTATAAGTATGGTGGGCGGCGGCGGCATTTTTGCGTCGGCGTTTGCGGATGGTGATGCGGGGCTGGTGGATATTCGGGCGCAGGAGTTTGTGGATATTTCTGGGGCGACCTCCGACGGGGTGTTTATTAGCTCGATCGCGGTTAATGCCTACCCCGGTTCTAGTGGCATTGGCGGCACGATTTTTCTGGAAGCGCCGACGATTCGACTGGCAGACGGCGCGGCGGTGGCGTCGGTGAATTTTGACGTGGGGCGCGGCGGTGCAGTGACGGTGCGGGCGCCAGAATTGCTGGAGCTGCGGGGAAGTGGTGCCGAGTTGACTAATATCAATACTCGCAATCAAGGGGTTGGACCGGCAGGCAATTTGCTGGTGGAAGCCGGGCGTATTGTATTGGCAGACGGCGGCACAATTTTTACGTCAACCCTAACGTCGGGAGCCGCGGGAACTCTAACGGTTATTGCCGATTCCATTGAAGCGTCCGGCAGCTCACCGGAGGGGTTTCCCAGCGGTCTTCGGTCCGACGCCAGCCGTGATGCCACGTTGGAAGGCAGCAGCTCCATCACCGGTGAAGCGCCTTTGGATCCCAACCGCACTGGCTTCGGAGCGGCGGGGGATATTGATGTTAGCGCCAATAACATTACCTTGCGCAACGGGGCGGAAATTGCGGTGAGCAACGAAGAGGGGGGACAGCGGGCTGGGGATTTGCGCCTGACCAGCGATCGCCTCAACCTGGACGGCGGTTCTACCATTAGCGCCGAGCCGGCAACGGGGACCGGCGGCAATTTATTTTTAAACGCCGAAAATCTGGAGCTGCGTAACCAAAGTTCAATTTCTACCGATGCCAGCGGCGAGTCTACCGGCGGCAATATTTTTATCAACGCCGACACCCTGGTAGCCCTGGAAAATAGCGATATCACCGCCAATGCGATCGCCGGTCGAGGTGGTCAAGTGAGCCTATCGACGCGGGGGATTTTTGGGACGGAACTGCGATCGCAAGCCACCAGCCGCAGCGATATTACCGCCAGCTCCGAGCTAGGGACGGCGTTTAGCGGTTCCGTTAGCATCACCACTCCCGAACTGGATCCTGCTTCCACGGCGATCGAGCTGCCCATTCGCGTGATTGACCCCAGCAGCCGGGTGATTCGCGCCTGCGCCGCCGCTGATGGCAATTCCTTTACGGCGATCGGTCGCGGGGGTACCCCAATTGACCCCACTCGATATATCTCCGCCACCACCAACTGGCGCGACTTGCGGAACTGGGCGCAAGGGGAAAACGAAGGCGCCCCCCTAGCAATCCCCGACTCTAACCGGCCCGAGCAACAGTCCAGCCGCCCCACTGAAATTCAAGAGGCAACCGGCTGGCAGCTAGCCCCCAACGGTGAGCCCCAGCTCATTGCCCAGGGACCCAACTCCGGTTCCGATATTGGCAATGTCCATTGCTTGGAGCCGTCCGAAGAGGTGGCAGACGCGGCGGCAGTTACTCAACAGGCTGGCCTGTAGAAGCTGTGGATCAATTCGATATTGAAGTTGATGGCGTTGTGATTGCTGGGCATGGGGTAGCCTCCGGGCGATCGCCCCAAAGCCCCTATCCCGAAAGCAC
>JBCCTE010000307.1:0-4689 GCA_039198915.1 Cyanobacteria bacterium P01_D01_bin.73
CGCCGCTGAAGCGGAAACGGAAGAGCCGGAGCCAATCCCTCTGGCGAAAACCGTGCGATCACCCTTTTGCCAAGATGAGCAGCCCACAATCCTCATCATCGAGGATGACCTGTGCAATGCGCAGCTATTGAACGATACGCTGACGGGCTGGGGCTACCGCGCCGTTGTTGCCAATACGGGAGAAGACGGTATTGCCAAACTAGAAACCGAATCCATTTGCATGGTGCTGCTGGATATTCAGTTGCCAGACATGGATGGATTTGAAGTGTTGGAAACAATTCGCAGCAAAGAGCGGTGGGCAGAGCTGCCGGTGGTGGCAGCAACGGCGCTGGCTATGGCTCGCGATCGCGATCGATGCCTGCGCGCGGGTATGCAAGACTATCTCAGCAAACCCCTAAACTACGAAACCCTGGCAACTTTACTCACGCGCCACACGGGATTTCCCCCCGCTATCCGCGACCTAACCTCAACCTCGCCCTAGAGCCCAGACAACAAAAACCCCACTAGGCTCCCGAGGTTCAGGAGCCTAGTGGGGTTCACAACAGAGCTTTAATGCAGCTTCACTGGTGAGGGATTGCTCTTAGGCAACGAAACCAGTCCCAGCAAAGCGAAAAAACCAGTTGATATCTAAAGAGACGATTGCCTCATCCAAGCATTACTCGCCAGATTCCTTGGCGTCGGGCTCACTGGACTCCTTAGCCGCGGGCTCTTCTCCCTCAGCAGCGGGCTCACTGGACTCCTTAGCAGCAGGCTCTTCTCCCTCAGCAGCAGGCTCACTGGACTCCTTAGCCGCGGGCTCCTCTCCCTCAGCAGCGGGGGAAGCTTCACCAGCAGGCTCAGCAGCAGGAGAAGCTTCGGGAGAAGCATCACCAGCAGGGGCGTCATCACCGCCGCCACCACCACAAGCAGCCAAGGATGCCATCAAAGCGGCTGCAGCCAAAGTGCGGAAAATAGTTTTCATAATCACTCCTCAGTAGTACGAAATATCAAACAACAGCTCGGAACAGTGTCAGTAGAACCCATAGGGCGCGACTAGTACATCAGCTCGTTGCGTTTTACGTTGTTCTCCGTTTTTAACAATCTTTTTAAGTTCCGACCACCTCGCAGGCGATCGCGATAATCACGACCATTCCCTAAAGAGCGATAGGAACTTAGTGTCGTATTCTAATCTCTTAATTTTTGGATTGTGTCTGTTTAACAGGAACAAATCCATAGAAATTTTTAATCAATCAACCAACAAAACACAGACATACTGTGCGGCGAATGCATTCGCTTAAGCGGAAGCAGTGGTTAAGTCTGGCGCTTGCTGGGGCATAACTCCAAGGGCGCGGTTCAATTTACCGCTGACCAGTCCTTCCAGATCAAGGGTGACAAACAGAAAACCGAAGGATTGGAGTTTGCTGATGAGCTGAGGCAAATCGGTTTCGCAAACGAAAGAGGGGATCTGCTGGGGGGGAATCTCAATGCGGGCGGTGTCGCCTTCCGATCGCACTCGCAGCTCCCGTAGTCCTAGGCTCCTGAGATAGTATTCTGCGCGACCAACTCGCCGTAGCTTTTCGACGGTAATTTCCTCGCCATAGGGAAACCGGGAGCTGAGGCAGGGCTGGGCAGGTTTATCCCACCAGGGCAGGTCAAGGTACTGGGACAGCTCCCGAACTTCGGCTTTGGTGATCCCCACTTCGGCGAGGGGCGATCGCGCTCCCCGTTCCTTGGCTGCCTGGATACCCGGTCGATAGTCTTGCAAATCGTCGGCGTTAACTCCGTCCACCACGTAGGGATAGCCGCGCTGGAGGGCGATGGGCTTGAGGGTATCGTGGAGTTCGCTTTTACAGAAATAGCACCGGTTAATGGGGTTTGCCGTGTAGTTGGGGTTGTCCATTTCGTGGGTTTGGACAATTTCGTGGCGGATGCCGATCATGGCGGCCTGGGTGCGGGCGTCCTCTAGATCTTCTGGCAGTAGAGACGGCGATTCGGCGGTAATTGCGAGGGCACGATCGCCCAGCACATCGTAAGCCACCTTAGCGACGAGGGTGCTATCGATGCCGCCAGAGTAGGCAATTAGGGCTTGGGATTGTTCGCGGAATAGGGATTGAAGCTTTTGGAGTTTTGCGATCGCCATAGCTAGGGTCAGGGAACATCCCAGGAAAGACAGGGTCAGTGACAGAGCCTGATCCTAGCGAAATTTTGAAGCCGCGCGACAACAAATCGCGGACAGCTTTCGTAAGCCAACACCATAAGCCTCACGCCATGGGTGAACTGATTAATGGCGGCCGGGGCAGGGGGCGTATTCGTAGCTGTAGCAGTTTTTGCTGGGATTGCTGCACGGGGCTCCCTGGGACTGTGGAGCGCAGGGATCAGTGAAGGTAATACGAGGCAGTCGGGAGAATATGCACGAACCGAAAGGGCACGAATCCAGCAACGGCTTAATGATTTGCAGGACGACGAGGTAAGTGATCAGAAATAGAAAGACTCGAGTTCCGGTGTAGATAGGCATGGCGGCTCCTGGACCCTTTTCCAGGCGGCGAAAGGCTGTGTATCCAGCGCTAAATCAGGAAGGCTGGCGCAAGTTCGGTGCGATCGCAACGTAAGTTTCATCGACGGTCACACCGGCTGCGCCTCAATTCTAGCCACGCTAACCTTGAAGCAGAAAGAGCTGATATAGGTTTCAGGCGTTAAATGCCTGGTAGATGCCTGATAAATAGCTCAAAAGATGCCTAGGGCATGTACTCTCCACGGAATAGAATGTCTGGCGCTTAATCGATAAAGTGCCCTAGTTGAAACGCTCTTCTGCCCAGGGTTCGCCCCGCATATGGTATCCATTCTGTTCCCAAAATCCTGGCTGGTCAGCGGGCAAAAATTCTAAGCCACTAATCCACTTCGCGCTTTTCCAGGCATAGAGATGGGGCACAACTGATCGAACCGGACCACCATGTTCTGCATCTAACGGCTCGCCAGACAAAGTATGAGCCAAAAAATTCTCGTCCCGAACAAAATCGTCTAGTGACAAGTTGGTTGTATAGCCGCCAGTGCAATGCTGCATCACGTGGGTCGCTTTGGAATCCAGCGTCACCTGGGCCAAGAGGTCAATAATTTTGACACCCGTCCATTTCACATCCAGCTTCGACCAGCGGGTAACACAGTGAAAGTCCGCCGTAAATTCCGACTGCGGCAACGCCATCAAGTCATTCCAGGTAAAGGTTTTCGCCTCCGCCAGCCCTGAAATAGTCAGCGTCCAAGCGGCTGAGTCAACATTTGGGGTTGGTCCATAGGTCAGCACGGGAAACCCCCTTGCCAGGCTCTGTCCAGGGGGGACACGGTCTTTCAGTTCAGGATCCGGGCGTTGGAAATATTTACCCATCATGGTAGTCGGGAATTTGTGGACGTTGCACCGGCGATCGCGGCACTCTTTCTAAGACTTATCCCCAAGCCTACTGGCAGCACCATCAGCATTGATATCGCCGCTGGCAAAACGATAGGATTAGACACCCACAGCAACATTCCCAATCAGAGCTGCCCGCCGAAGCAAAACAAGAGCAGGCGAAAAACGAACAACAAAAAGCTGCTTAAAACTCAACGAAGCAGGCATGGCGTACCCTATACCTGCTTCTGCATCGATAATTAACTGGCGGGCAGCAGACAGATGTACTTACTGCGCGACTCAGTTTGATGAGCGAACTAAACTTCCTACTCTTCGCCGCCTTCCTCTTCCTCGTCATCCTTGGTGGGATAGACAAAATTGGAGCGACCGCTTAGGACAGCTTTGCCTAGAGATAGGGCGCGCTGAGCCTGTAGGTCTGCCTTACGAACCCAGTGGGCGCGGCGAGAATTTTTCTTTTGTTTAGATGTGCGTTTCTTAGGGACTGCCATGGGCCGGTTGCCTGCGGGGTCAAAATTTCAATACAGCCCTCCAATAGTAGTCGAGCGTCTAGTTTTGGCCAAATTTTATGATGAAACCTGCTCAGGCAACATCTTCAATAACCACCTTGAGCAGAATTGAGAAGTACAGGCAATCGCACAGGGGCTGAATGTTAGATCCTGAAACTCAGCAGTGTCTTGACCTTATGGACGCGGTCATCTATCGAGAGTTGCGGGCCAGGATAGATGTTGGCGACGATCCTTCCAATGATGACGGCTGTACGATGCTGTCTTCTTTTCTCGCCAAAATGGTCCTCAACAGCTTTACTCTACAACCGGTCCTAGAAATCGAAGAGGAGTGCGCTGACTATCTAACGGAAGTCATCTATAGCGAAATGCGGGCAAGGGTAGCATTTGGCGACGATCCTGCGACCCATGAGGGTTGTGAAACACTGTCCTCTATGGTCATAGACATGATTTTTGAGTGTTTTACTGTACGCCTGAAAATCGCGAAATAGCCTCAAACGCCTCCTACCAAATGCCAAGAAAAATGGCATTTGTAGAGGTAGGGCTGGAATTTCCAAGGTTTTGCAAGCTGCTAATTGAGTAGCGACGTGACTAGCTTGGGGCGATCGCCCAAAAACTTTCCAATTACAACTCCCAATAGAGCCTGACCAAACAAGCGCAAAAACAATTAATCCTTGCGTCTACTCAATAACTACGCAAGCAAGCATTTCATAACAAATTTTACCTGGCCTCCCAGTTTAAGCAGCAAAATCGACAGCTTTGGGTCATAAAGTATACCATCACAAACAAAACAAATATTAACTGACA
>JBCCTE010000308.1:0-4667 GCA_039198915.1 Cyanobacteria bacterium P01_D01_bin.73
ATTTACCTGCCCAAGAAGACAGTCAAGCCCAAGCAACAAACTGGGTAACCCAAACCTTATGGAAGCGACTTTCTCAGAAGCTGATTGAAGCCCTAGACAATATTTCTCTGGAAGATTTATATTACGATGCCCGCAGTTGGCAGGCCGCTCAAGGGCAAGACAGCAACTTCATCGTTTAACGATTTCCGCGCAATATCAGTTGGGTCTTTGTTGAGTATCTGCTAGTTATCCACCAACTATTCCATCAACACTTTCAATAGACTCCCGCCAGCAAACACGCAGAAGAATCGATACAATCAGCAGCGACTGATAGTTTGCGCCCCCCTTTGCAGTAACCGCGTAAGCTATTAAATCGCCCCCGTTGCTATCACTTTGAACCAGGGAGTTAATTGAACCATGGGTTCTCAATCTGCTGCTGCCCCAAATCCTTGGTTATCTCTAGAGTTTGAGCCTGCCTTTGCCGCACTGGGCGAAGAGTATTTCGATGTTGTTCAGGCAGCGTCTTTTCCAAAGCACGACCTGCGGTTTCGTAACGATGCGCTGCTGGAACGGTTTGGATTGACGCCTCAAGGGGTGACCGATCAGCAGTTTGTGGAAGCCTTTGGTCAGTTTGCTGGGAGAGAGCCGTTGTTGGCGATGTGTTACCACGGCTATCAGTTTGGTTACTACAACCGGCAGCTGGGCGACGGGCGTGGCTTTTTGTACGGGCAGGTGCGGGGGCAGGATGGTGAGCTTTATGATTTGGCGACGAAGGGATCGGGCAGTACGCCCTACTCGCGCGGGGGCGATGGTCGGCTGACCCTGAAGGGGGGCATGCGGGAGGTGCTGGCGTCGGAGCTATTGGCGCGGCTTAAGGTGCGGACCTCCCGGTGTTTGTGTTTGATCGAAACGGGGGAGGAGCTTTGGCGGGGAGATGAGCCGTCACCAACTCGGTCTTCGGTGATGGTGCGAACGGGGCGGAGTCATTTGCGGTTTGGAACCTTCGAGCGGCTGCACTATATGAAGCGCCCGGATTTGGTGCAGAAGCTGCTTAATCATGCGATCGCCACCTACTATCCCCACCTAATTGCGAATCAGGACCTCGAGGCAGGGAACAGTATTCAAGCCATCAAAACCCAGGAAATCTATGCCCAGTTCTATGCCGAGCTGGTGCAGCGAGTGGCGCAGCTGTGTGCCCAGTGGATGACGTCGGGCTTCTGCCATGCGGTGCTAAATACGGACAATATGCTGGTGACGGGGGAAAGTTTTGACTACGGTCCCTTCGCCTTTATCAATAGCTACGATCCGACCTTTACGGCGGCGTATTTTGATCACCAGGGGCGCTATGCCTACGGGCGTCAGCCGACGGTGTGTCGGACGAATTTGGAGTTACTTCAGACGCCGCTGGGGCTGGTGATGGAGCGGGGCGATATGGAAGCGGGGATCGCGGGATTTGAGGAAGCTTATGACGATGAGTACCAGCAACGAATGGCGGCGCGGCTCGGGTTTGTGGGGCTGTCCTCGGAGGATGCGGATGATTTGGTGGGGGCGACGGTGCGATTTTTGGCGGCGTCCCAGGTGAGCTATTCGGATTTCTTTATTCACCTGCGGCAGCGATTCCAGCCGTCCTGGCGTGATGATACGGAGCTGGCGCAAACGATGGAGCCTTTGGGGGCTGCTGCGAATGGGGGGCCGCTATCGGGCGAGGCGTTACAGGAATGGGGACAGTGGCGTTTGATTTTCCATCGCTTGCTCCAAGCCTTGTCTGACGATGAGCTGGGGCAGATGGGCGATCGCCTAACAGAGTGGAATTCGACGGTGTCCATGGTGCGTCCGGTAATTGAGTCACTGTGGGAGCCAATTACCAACGACGATGACTGGAGCGTTTTCAATAGAATGGTTAAACAGATTTGGGATTAGGCTTGGGATTCGAGTTGCCTCCAATAGGGCAAAACTCAGGCTCCCTGCAATACAATGCCTCTCCTAATGTTTTAAAAACATGCCTTTAGCGAGGCCTTTCAAACAATGCCTTTAAAAGCGGTTATTTTCGATTTCAGCGGCACGATTATTAATGATGAAGCGGTGCAGACGCCGCTAACGGATCCGCTGTTGTTGGCGGAAAATTTGCGACCAACGCCGAATGATTTTTTACAGTGTTGTGCCGGGCGCAGCGATGCTGACGGTATTCGATCGCTATTTGAAATTCGCGGACGAGTTATTATGCCGGAGGGTCTAAAGGCGTTGGTGAAGCAGCGATCGCACGCCTATTGTGCCGCCCTATCTCAACTGCCTCGGCTGCCAATTTATCCAGGGGTAGAAGATTGGATTTATCGTCTGCGGGTGGCGAAGATTCCCATGGCGATCGCGGCGGGCGCATCCCGAAAGGCTGTGGAGTTGGTGTTACGAACTGCCAAGCTGGACGATATTTTCTCAGTGATTGTGACCGGCGATGACACCAGTCGAGGCAAGCCGGATCCGGAATGCTATCAGTTGGCGATCGCTCAATTGCGGGAGGCAATCGGCGATCCCACTTTGGAAGCCGGCGATTGTCTAGCCATCGAGGATCGATACACGGGAATCGCGGCTGCCAAAGCGGCGGGGCTATCAGTGGTCGGCGTTGCAAATAGTCACCCCTATCAAATGATGCAACGTCACGCGAACTGGGCGGTAGATTACCTAAATCAGCTTAATTTGGAGCGGTTGATGCAATTTTTCGCCGGCACGGAGAAGGAGTTTATCCGCGCTGAAGAAGTTAGCCTCAATTCTCCGTAGGTTCCCATCCCGAATTTCTAGGAAGCGAGTGTCACTTTTCCCCGAATTGGGTAAAATTTAAGTCCAGTTTTGATACACCTGAAGCGGGGTGATTACCCTTTGGCTGGCAGATGTTTACGGGGAATTAGCTCAGCTGGTAGAGTGCTGCGATCGCACCGCAGAGGTCAGGAGTTCGAATCTCCTATTCTCCATCCCTCAATTTGCCCTTCAGACTTCCTGCCTGAATTGCTGATTTAAATCATTGCCAGTTCAAATCGCCCGGTGCAAACTCTGCGCCAGTATCCGGGTATAACCAGCCTAATTTGACCCGTGATGTGCCTTGAGATACTGTCAAATGTTGAGGAGAACTATGGAAAAACTTTGAAATGAGCCCACTGGACCGTGCCGCGATCGACGAAAAGCTATCCCAACGACCGCTAGAACTTGATGCAGCCGGCTACTTTATCATCTACGTCCTACCCGAGACCGGGATGATCTGCGCAAAGCATTTCACCACCGTTATTGACGATAAGGGATTAGCGCGCAACCCGGAGACTGGAGAAGTACTGCCGGCGAAAGGCAAGGTTGAGCGCACTAATGAAACCCTATACGAAGCGGCGACGGCCAAAGAACTGTGCGTAAAAATCTTTGAAGAAGCCGACTCCTGTCCCGTTTCTCAATTCAGCCACGCCGCCTATCTGGGAAGAGAATTTATCCGAGCCCAACAGGCTTTAGAAAGCGGAACTGATTACATTCAGGACTAGCGGCGAACTAACCGTCTACACTCAGCCCAAATTGGACTTTTAGATTAGCCCTGTTTTGTCACTTCTATTTCCCCCAGAGTGGTGACGTTCGGTTGGCAAGACACAACCATAGGCAGCCCAGAAACCAGGAACCGGCGCAGCACACTGCGCATTAGCTGTATACTCCCGGCAAAGAATTCCATAATTGCTATACTGCCTGCTCGATGCGATCACCCAGGGCCAATCCCACTACTTCGCGAGTGTTACGGTCCATTGCCAGCTCTCCCCTTTGTCTTTGCTGCTTACTTTCCAGGAAAGACCATAATTCATCCAGTTCTACAGTCAATTTGCCTTTTTCCTGGAGGACACCGATAAGTCTTCCGATACGCTCTCTAGCTTTTGATTAACGTAGATTTGGAGCCATCGCGGGAAAACTCCAGTGACCCGAACGATTCCAGCCAAGAACAACTCAGGAGTTTATTCACCAGTTTTCGGGTAGAGTTCTTTTCCAGCTACCGGTAGCGTCCACAGTTTCGACAGTGATACCGTTGCTTGCCGTAATGGGTACGTCCGTATTTCATGGTTGGCAACGGGGGCAGGTCACTGACAGGAGGAGGCGTACAGATTGCCCCCATCTAACCATCATCACCATAACGGTCGACTTACTTAAAAATTTCAATCTAAACAGCGGCGAAGTATTTTTGCCAGTAGCCCCCGCCGTTAAGAACTTTGCTGTCCTGACAGTCGCGAATTGCTGAAAGGAAATGCGTTTGGGGCTCGAAATGTATGGAGCGCGATCGCGAATTTTCCTAGTCTATTCAGCACAGCTCAATCGATTCTATTTATCGCGCTGATTCATCTCTACTAACTCTTTTGTGTCAATTGCCTTTTTGCAAGTGCAGTTGACCTGAATTTTCCATGCGAACTTTTACCTTAATTTGGTGCGGTCAGCTGGCATCTACCATGGGCAGCTACATGACCTTTTTTGCCCTGACCCTGTGGACTTGGGAGCAAACTGAGTCCGCCACGGCTCTGACATTAATTACCTTTTGCCTGCAACTGCCGCAAATTATCACCACCCTGTTTGCGGGGCTCGTGGTGGATCGCTTCAACCGTAAGCACCTGATGCTGCTAGGGGACGCCCTTAATGCCGTTGCCACCGCTAGCGTTGGCTTACTTTTCCTGACTCAGCAG
>JBCCTE010000309.1:0-4664 GCA_039198915.1 Cyanobacteria bacterium P01_D01_bin.73
TCCACGAATCGCTGCAAGGTTGATTGGTCCCAACATGCGATCTTTTCGTTCCTGAATATCAGGAGTTTTATCAGAGGCTAGCAATAATTCAATAATCTCTTGTCCTTCTCTTCTTTGCATAATCAAATTTAGAGGACTACCACCGTTAACATCCTCAATATTTACCAAGGCACCATTTCTAACCAAGATCTCCACAGACTCGAAATTATGCACCTGACAAGCATCAAATAAAGGTGTTCTCCCTTGCCCATCTAAACAGTGAACGTCGCCTCCTGCCTCAATAAGTAAAGCTAAAAACTGGGATTCTCCTGCTCGCGCTGCATTGTGTAAAGGCGTCCGATCAAATTTATTTCTCCTATTTGGATCGGCACCAGCCTCCAGAAGTAAGTTGAGAACTTCTAAACTTCCCTCCCTGTAGACAGCTTCAAACAAAAACGATTCACCTTTCTCATTACCTCCACAATCTATATCAACACCCTCATCAATTAAGAATTTGACAATTTTCTCCTTACGATTTCTACATGCAATACCTAAGAGCGAATAGCCCATAAAAGGAGCCTTAGGGTAAGGAAGATTTAAATTAAAATCTCTCCCCGCTTTAGCCTTGAATTCCGCTATATTTCCGACCATAAGATTGTCGTACGGATCTAAAGTCACACCCTTACCTTCTAGAAACCTGACAATTGGATCGTGTCCAGAAATAGCGGCTAAGTTGACGGGTGTATTTCCGTAGCTCGAAACAGCGTTTAAGTCTGCGCCGCCTTGAACCAGCAATTTCACTAAGCTTAAAGATCCTGACCTGCAAGCCATATGCAAGGGCGTTTGATCATGAAGATTCCTGGCGTTGATATCAAAGCCGCGCTCTATGAGGAAGTCTGCAACTTCTTCCTTTCCACGTTGACAGGCTGATATCAATGGGTTCTGCTCAAGAATGTTCATTTAAAAGGAGACTCAGATCTCACTAAATCCGTCTCCAAGAATAGTTACTACATATAAAAAAATGCAGCGTCTTTTAAAAATCATTAGACGCTGCAAGCTATCGAAATAAGCTAGCTAATCAAGCCTTGACTAGTGAAACTAACGCTCAATATTTTGAACAACCTCATTAATGGGGAAGGTATCGCCTTGCAAGTAGGAATCGAAATGCTCCTCGAAGTAGCGCCAAGAGGTCATATTGGTTTTCTCTGTGAAGCTGTCAGGAGCGTGGCGATACTTCGGTAGTCGCTGCTCGATTTCTTGGCGCAACATCGGCGATAGTGCGTCGTAGCCTGACACTCGCCGACCGTAGGCATGATAGACCAACTGTCCCTGCAAATCGCCCATCTTCATCCACGGCAACCAAGGACCAATGCGGTTCCACGCCAGGGTCATCGTATCCACCGTTGCTCGCTCAGAGTCCTGTAACTCATCCAGCGGCACCGTGATTTGGAAAAACTCCGACGCCATATAGTCAGGATTGGGACTGTAATCGCGGAACTTGGGGCGATCGCCCAGGGGATTGGGATAGGTGGGGAACATTTCCAGCACAAACGACGCCGAGTTCCCCGCCAGCCGTGCCGGGGTGGGATAGCGCATCTGGTGCTGCACCGGATCATTAGCAACGTGCATCACCGTTACAGACTCGCCCGTCCAAGGATTCTCCCAGCGATGGAGCAACTCCCCCGACATCGGGTCCGTGTAATAGTTCAGCTCCCGTGTGACCAAACACCAGACGCCATTTTCATCCTGAATGCCCCGCGCCACATTCATGCCCGTGACATTAAACAGCCGCTCCTGGCGATGCCCCGGCACCATGGCATACACCGAACCGGTCCACTCAATAAACACGTCCTGCCCATCAACGGACGCCCGCGCCTTCAGAAAATCCCGAGGCTCAAACATCACCGCCCCCTGCTGGGGAGCCATAATTCCTCGCGCCGCTTTACTGGGGACCGCCTTTTTAGGGTCAGCTTTCGTGGCGATCGCCGTCGAAACAGACGGATGGCGTTGACGATTCATCATTAGCGTGGTGCTCCTAAATCTCTAGTCGGGGGGTTAGCCCATCAGGTTGAACTCATCAAGCTCAGCAATTGACCCACCCATTTACCTCTAAACAGGCAATTTCACCTGTATAGGCATAAACAGGAGCAAAAAAGTCAATCCATGCACCTTCATATTTAATCAACCTTAACAAAAACTAGCTGTATTGCGGATTACGAAATCGTCGTTAGGGCTTAAAACACTGTGGAGGGCGATCGCAACCAGAACTTAACGACTCCATAGTGTTTGAGGGGGCAAATGGTAAAAAGAATCACCAAAATTACGCCTGGGGATCAAAAATGTTGATTTTCCTTGCCAACGGCGACCTGCAAGCGGACACTGGTTTTTGAACCATGGACTGGCAACACCAGAGGTCGCGTTGTGAAACGAGTATTAGGCATCATTTTGGGTGGTGGGGCCGGGACCCGTCTGTACCCTTTAACAAAGCTCCGGGCAAAGCCAGCCGTTCCCTTGGCTGGTAAGTACCGACTTATTGATATTCCCGTCAGTAACTGCATCAATTCCGAAATTAATAAAATCTATGTCCTAACCCAGTTCAATTCGACGTCCCTAAACCGGCATATTTCACGGGCCTATCCCATGTCCGGTTTCACCGATGGCTTTGTGGAAGTCCTCGCTGCTCAGCAAACGCCGGAAAATCCAACCTGGTTCCAGGGCACCGCTGATGCTGTCCGTCAGTACATGTGGCTGTTTTCCGAGCTAGATGTGGACGAGTACGTGATCCTTTCCGGAGATCACTTGTACCGCATGGATTACAGCGATTTTGTGCGTCGCCACCGGGAGACCAACGCTGACATCACCCTGTCGGTCGTGCCGATGGACGAAAGCCGCGCCTCAGACTTTGGCCTGATGAAGATCAACGATGCCGGTCGCGTGGTGGACTTCAGCGAAAAACCTAAGGGCGATGACCTGACAGCGATGCAGGTGGATACCCAGAGCTTGGGTCTGTCGGCGGAGAGAGCGGCCAAGATGCCCTACATCGCCTCCATGGGAATTTACGTCTTTAAGAAAGAAGTCCTACTCGACCTGCTAAATTCTTCTCCAGACAGCACAGACTTTGGAAAGGAAATCATCCCTGCTTCGGCGTCTGACTATAATGTCCAAGCTTATCTGTTCGATGGTTACTGGGAAGATATCGGAACCATCAAAGCGTTCTACGAGTCAAACTTGGCGCTAACCAGTCAGCCTGCACCTGATTTCACCTTCTACGACAAAGTTGCGCCTATCTATACGCGATCGCGCTATCTACCGCCGACCAAAATCCTAGATTGCCAGGTCACTGAGTCGATGATTAGTGAAGGCTGCATGCTCAAGGATTGCCAGGTTCAGCGCTCTATTTTGGGCGTGCGATCGCGAGTTGGCGCCGGCTCAGTTATCGACAACACTTTGCTGATGGGTGCAGACTATTATGAGCGTCGGGATGAGCGGTTTGAACTGATGACCCAGGGCAAGATCCCCATCGGTATTGGTTCGAATTCCACCGTTCGTGGGGCGATCGTAGATAAGAATGCTCGCATCGGTAACGACGTGCAAATTATCAATAAAGATCGCGTTGAAGAAGCTAATCGTGAAGCCGAAGGCTTTTTGATTCGCAGCGGCATCACGGTCATTATGAAAAATGCGGTGATCCCCGACGGCACAATTATTTAACACTAGCGGCGAGTAATTGCCCTACGGATGGGGTACGACAGATACTCGAAAAAATAGCGTTAATAGAAAGTTTTGGGATATGGATTTAGCTTAAATGCAAAGTCCGTATCCCATTCTTTCGAGCTATTTTTCTCAAGCTATCAGTAATGGATTTCCTAACGCTATTTCCAAAATATTGATAGTCCGCAGAAGTCGACTCAGTCGATATAATCATGCGATAGGACTATTTTTCCAAGACTAGAATTCTCAATGTTATTGCGTACCGTTTGACGAATTAGACGCATTAGCTAACAACTGACCCACTGACGAAATAGACATACCGAACGATTAATGGCCACACCGACTCTGGACAAGGACGTTTCCCGCAAAACCTCTAGCTTGCAGTATCTACCTGATGCTAGCGCCCGCACTGACGATGCTTCGCCGAATCAGTTTTTGATGCCCCTTAATGCCAAGGTGAGCGATCGCGACACGTTGGAAGTTGGTGGCTGCGATGTAACTGAACTGGTGGAAAAGTTTGGCTCGCCGCTGTTTATTTTGGATGAGCAAAATCTCCGTAAAACCTGTCAGCAATACCGCGATACGTTCAAGGAGCTTTACGGCGGTGAATCCCAGGTAATTTACGCATCCAAGGCGTGGAGCTGTACCGCAATTTGTGCGATCGCCCACTCGGAAGGCATCGGTATGGACGTGGTGTCTGGAGGTGAACTGCAAACGGCGCTGCGGGCAGGCGTTCCCAGCGACAAGATCTATCTGCACGGCAACAACAAGTCCGTTGAAGAGCTGGCGCAAGCGGTGGACAGTGGCTGCACCATAATCGCGGACAACTGGTTTGACCTAAATAATTTGGTCAGCCTCAAGCCTGAAAAGCCAGTGCGGGTGATGCTGCGACTGACGCCGGGTATCGAGTGCCACACCCACGAGTACATTCGTACCGGTCACATTGACAGCAAGTTTGGCTTTGACCCTGACCA
>JBCCTE010000310.1:0-4653 GCA_039198915.1 Cyanobacteria bacterium P01_D01_bin.73
CCAGAAACTCTATCTAAGCCCCAAGTCCCAAGCCCTTCAAAAGAGGCTGAGTGAGCCAATTCAAGCCAACTTTAACCTGATGCTCAAATGACGGCATTCGGTATAGATACACCAACCGCCGTGCTGCGTAGGCTAGCGGTCCGTCCAGCGTCAACCCAAGCCCAGACAGGGTCGCTTCGGTATTTCCCAGCGCTAGCATCTCGCCTAGGTTCTGATAGCGGAATTCCAACGCCGGGCGATCGCCTAGGGACGCCCACACATTCCACGCCGCATAATCCGCCTGCTGAATCGCCACCTGTCCCGTAGACGGCACCACCGCCCCATCGCGATCGCAACTCTCCGCCAAATCTCCCACCGCAAATATCGCCGGATCGCTGGTACACAACGTCGCATCCGCCTTGATTTGCCCACGGTCATTCTTCTCCAAAGGCAGCGATCGCACTAGTTCAGGAATGCGATTACCCACGGTCCACAGGGTCGCATCCACCGGCAACGAATCCGTCTCGCCGCGATAGGTCAAAGAAATCGTATCCGCCGTAATCTCGTCCACCGTCGTTTCCCAATCCACCCAAATGCCCCGCTTCTCCAGCGCCGCATCCGCCGCCGTACGGTTAAACTCCGGCGAATTTCGCAGTACCTTATCCGACTGTTCAACAATCCGCAGCCGCCCGCGATCGCCCAGTCGGTCCGCCAACTTACACGCCAACTCCACACCGCTATAGCCGCCCCCCACAACCGCCACGCGAATCTTATCCGAGTCCGACTGCTCCAGCGCCTTCAGCCGATCCTCCAACCGATAGGCATCCTCCAGCGATCGGAACGGAATCGCATGCTCCGCCGCCCCCGGCACAATATCCAACGGCGTCTCGCCCCCCAGCCCCAACACCAGCCGGCTGTAGCTCAACACCTCACCGCTCGCCAAAGTTACCGACTTCGCCCCCGGATAAATCGCCGCCACCGAATCCTGCACAAACCGAACCGGCGTATTGGCCAGCACCTCACTGTAGGGCGGTGCCACCTCCCAAGTTTGCAGCTCCCCCGTCATCAACTCATACAGCAGCGGTAGAAATACAAAGCGATCACTGCGATCGACCAACACAATTTCCGGCTTTACCGACTGGTCCCAAGGCAATTCCGCCAGCCGCAGCGCCGTATACAGCCCACCAAAACCGCCACCTAAAATTACAATCCGGTTGGACTCTGTTGACTCAGCCATTGGTTGTTATCGAAGAGGTAAATTCAGTGCGCACACGACCATCTGTCGCAGGCTAATGCAATGCTAGCGAATAACCGATTGAGGTGCATTGGGGGCTACAACACCCCTATCCAACAAAGCGGAGACTACAGAGCGTAAACTCGTCCGTCCACTAGAAGTCGGGCAATTTTCTTCGCCTGTAAATAGGGACCCGTTTTCATAAACACAGTACTATCTGGCACTTTGATGACCCGCTGGTTGCGAGCAGAAAAGCGGCGGGCAATACGGTGATTATCAAAAACCGGCAGCGTCTTTAAGTTGGCTTCCTCATCAGGCACTGCCCCCAAATCGCGAAAGTCCTTCAAGGGACGCGTGATTAGCTCAGCCGAACGGTCCACAACTAAATAGCAGGGGTTCGGCAAAGAGACATCCACAAACGGCAAAACCTGCAAAGGCTGGCCCGGATCGCCTTCCAGTGCTGCCCCGTCGTCCTCGTCGTCCTCGTCATCCTCGTCGTCTTCGTCGTCTTCGTCGTCCCCATAGTCATCATCTAGGGACAAATCATCATTGAGGTCGTCTTCGTCCAACTCAAGATCAACGTCCAAGTCGCTAATGTCATCGTCCTCGCCCCCATCATCAACGGAAGCTACGGGCTCAAGAGGTTCTTCTGAAAGTTGACTGTCAGCGCCTTCATCACTATCTACTGCTATGACTAATTGCTCATCACTGCTAGCCGTGTCGGTATCTCTTGATGAAGCTGATGATCGCCGCCGCCGCGATCGCCGACCAGAAGGTGCCGATTCATCAGCCGACATATCCTCCTCTTCAGGAGCATCAACCACGCCGCCTATCGCACCACTTGCCTCAACCGCCTCAGACTCAATAGTGCTTCGTTTGCGGGTTCGCTTAGTGGGCACCTCGCTGGCAGACGATCGCGATCGCCGTCGTCGTTCTTCCGACTTGTCCTTATCCTTCTCAGGCTTATCAGCACTAGCACTCTGGCTCTCGTTTTCCTGCCTATCCGCAACGACTACTGCAGCCGACGCATCGCCAGACGAGACCTTAGGCGAAGGCTTTGTCGCCTCAGCTTGGCGCAGGATACGACTAATCGTAGAAGCGCTGACGCCAAAGGTTCTAGCGAGACTGGCCATAGTGACACCCCCCTCAGCATAGGATGTTGCAATTTCCTGCTTCTCGGAGTCGGAGAGTTTTTTGGGTGTCATTAAAATCCAGCCTGATAAGTTTCAACCGATTAAAGCGACCTCAAGAGGCAACTTAACGGCCGCCTAAGAAACCGCTGATGATGCTGAAGAAGAGCGACGACGAGAGCCACGACGCGAGCGCGTGGAGAGATCAAACTCTAGCACCGCACCGATCCCAAATAGCACGCCGCTAAAAATCCAAAATACTTCAAGCAGGGAGCCACTCTGGTAGTTTTCGATATTTTTAAGCGCGTAATTAAACCACATGTCAGCAATGTACAAGGAAATGGCTGCCGCTGCGATCATCCGCCAGGACTGCGCAGAGCGTCCCCCCCAGAATGCCAACAACAAGGCCGATGCTAATACCAACAGCAAAATGTCGCCGACAGTGTAGATATTCGGCATGATATCGGCAAAGGGACTTAACAACTCTTCCGCCTGGACTGCCCAAGCAGGTGCAGTACTGACCGCCGTTGTTGCCACGGCTTCAACAGCAGCTTCTACCGCTGCCGGCTCTTCTCCACCACCAGAAATTAGTGGGGAGAATGAAAACGCAGCTCCCGCCACACCAATAATGGCTACGGCACCCCATTGCCAAACCTCCAGATTTAAGCGTCGAGGCAGCACCGCCAAAAGCATTCCTACCGACAGCAGAATGTAGGTGGCTACATAGAATACGTCTCCAGGGCTAACATCCGGCTCCTTCTGTAGTCCTAATTCCCAGTAGCTGAAGAATAGTCCACCAATGAAATAGCACAGCATCCCCAGCCCAATCGCCAACCATACCGAGCGACCACTCAGGATTTGCTTACTTCGCCAATTTCGGAAACAAACAATTGCTGCCCCGGAAAATGCGACGTACTCAAAAACCGAGGTGCCGATGCTATACCAAAAGGGTCGCTCCTCTCCCGTCGGCGATACGCTGCAAAACAGGAAGAAAAGTAAAGCTGCGATCGCCCAGGACGCTCCAGCAATAATCAGATTCTTGGATGAGAAAATAGCGGCGGGGCCTTTTATGGCAGAAGACTTAGTCATGGATATTCAAAGACTTATTGTCAACGACAGTCAGTTGCAAAACGTTTAAAGAATCAAGACGCCGAGGTCTTTTAGAGCACATCACCACAGCTTGGCTAGGGGACCCTGAGTTAACCACTTGGAAAACTCTGTGCGGTCACCCTCTTCCATATCCTGAAGGGCATCCAGCGCCCGCCCCGTAAAGTTGGCGTTGCCGAAATATACTTTGCCCAGCCCGTGAAGCTCTTGAAGTAACGACATAATCTTCAAGTCTCCCCAAACCGGAACTTGCCCTTCAAAGGGATCAAAGGTCAGCACATTTTCCACCGCCGCCGCAGACTCTCCCCCTGGAAGCTGTAACTTACTCAGCACAGCGCCTATATCCTGGCGAAACTTGGCCGCCTGGCGATCGCCCAGTAAGTCCTCGATATCGAAGAACACCGCCTGTAGGAGCAAAATCGCTCCCAAACTATGTCCAGCACTTGCACCACCACCGCCTTCGGCGCCGCCACCGGCAGCGTCTAGGCGAACTTTACCCCAGACGCTAAAGCGCTCGGGTTCCTCCAGGAGAACACAAGCTTTGCCGCGATTATCAGTGAGGTCGCGCCAGAGACTGCGAGCCTCCTCGGCCTGGGCTGCACTAAACACATTCAATAGCGTAAAGGTCTGCCCCTGATAGCTCAGAATAGGAATAGTCTGATCTTTTTCAGGATGTCGAATATTAGAAATTTCTACATCCTGACGCTTGAGAATAAACATGAAGCAAAAGATGAACTTTTGTCAGGGCGAGGAATCGCACCGATTTTACGAAGATAGGCGATGTGGCACATTCTAGCCCACGCTTTTCGGGAAATTTGGAAAATCCGCAAAACCGTAAACAAGTGTTTGCTCAGCCCGTCCTTGCTTCACAACTTCCCTGCCGGTACTGGCAAAATCAGCGTTGCGAACCCGGTTTCCACCTGAGCCAGGTTGTCACACGGCGCAAGCTAATGATGATGCGTAATTTCTAGGCTGCGAACCGAGGAGTGCTTACTCTAATTTGAATCTTGCCCAAACTGTTTGGAGAAAGATTGCCTAAGAAATATATTTAAGGGTAAGTCGCGTAAGGTTTGGGTTGCAATCAGCCCATATGAGGCTTTGATTTTCGGTTCCACCTTTAACGATGTGGTTGCTGTGGTAGCGTTTCAAAGCTTGCCATTGCACGGGCGTGTAACTCAGCTGGATAGAGTAGCGGACTTCTAA
>JBCCTE010000311.1:0-4644 GCA_039198915.1 Cyanobacteria bacterium P01_D01_bin.73
ATTGTTTTGTAGGGGTATTCTGCCGTGTCTCAAGTTGTCTCAAGTTTGATTGAAGCTGCTCGGCAAGGTGACCCCATGGCGATTGGGCAGTTGCTGTCCCAGCGATTGCGATCGCGAGGCATCCAGGTTCGTATTCGTCTACAGCAAGGGTATTTGCAGATCCGTCTTGATAGCCCTCGGGCTTTACCACAGCAGGCGATCGTGGATTGGACCAAGCGCTGGATTGTCGCTTTGCACTCCGAGACCATAAATCGTGTTCGAATTTATGCCTGGCAGCCAAATCAATATTTTCCCGATTGGATGGCGCGCTTTGAAGTAATGCGAGGCTCTCTCCGCGCTAAATCCTCCTCCCAAGGCAATGACATTGGGAACGGCTCGATGGGAACAGCGTCGGTTAATGGCGGATCTGCGAATAATGACTCCAACCATGAGAAAAGTGGCTTTAGTGCGGTGGATTTAGCGGAGCACGGTCCGGCTGCTGGAATTGAGCCGGCGAATACTTTGGACTTGGCCGCAATCCCTGAGCAGGACCGACTGGCCTACTATGGGGCGCTCTACGCGATCGCCAATGCGGACGGCCATATCGATCCCCGTGAAGTAGCAGTAATTGAAGAAATTATTAACCTGCAGGGACTGTCAGAGAAGGCGAAAAAACAAGTCGTTAACTACCGCAAAGATCCACCTAATTTGGGGGCTTGTCTAGCGGTTTTGGCGGAGGCGGATGAGTCTTTGCGGATTGGCTTGATGATGAATCTGATTGACACGTCCTGGGCAAATGAAGAGTTAGACCCCTTGGAAATGGCGGCGCTAAAGCTGGCCCAGCGATCGCTCAATATTAGCGACACCGAATTAAAGTCAATCGAAGGCTTCGTTAAGGAGATACGCTCACAAAGCGCCCAATCCTTCGATGAGCTAGAACTTAGTAGCTGAGCACTGCTTACTGGACATGTTGATGTGGAAGTGTGGGTGTGGAATTGTCGGTGTAGCAGGTACTAATGCTTGGCGTATTTGCTGCAAAATAACTATTGCAAATACCGTTTGGTTTCGGGGCGTGTCTGCAAGATCTTGTCGGGGAAGCAAAGGGAAGGGGACGGGATATGGAAACAACGGCGACTTTTTACTGTGCGTTTTGCGGCGAATCGATTTTGACCTTCGTCGATTTGAGCGCGGGCATGTCCCAATCTTATGTAGAAGATTGTCAGGTGTGTTGTCGTCCAAATGTTTTGTATTTGACTGTTGATGAAGACACTTTAGAGGTAAGTATTGAGTCGGATGTAGAAAGTTGAGCTATTTACCCGTTTAGTTACTTGCCTGAATGGCAAACACCGACTTTCTATTAGATCAGTTATTCAGTCACTACTGGATCGCACCACGGTGGACTTAATCTACCGGTCAAGATGTTAGCCTTGGCGTTGAATTCTGAGACAGATCACCGGTCGCTGACCCTTAAATCACCTGGGAAAGTGTTTGGTGATCGCCCCCGATTAGTGATCCTGGTCCTTATGGTTCAAAGAGCGGTTGATAAGCTTAGAATATAAGTATCACTGCTTATGTCTGTCCTTCACCACAGTTGAATACCACTCTACGTTTAAGGTGAGTTTTCTATGACGACTTTAGTTGCTGACCCCTCTGACCAAGGCTTGACGGACGTTTGGTTGCGAGGCTTATTAACGGTAGCTTGGGCTGATGGGCATTTTGATCAGGAGGAGCGGGAGATGATTGCTTCCCTGACCCATTCCGAATTATCCGACGCTGCGATTCAAGATTCTTTAATTTCTCCCGAAGCCCTGGCGGCTGGATTTGAGGGAGACGCCCACGGAGCCGAAAACTTTTTGCGCACGGCGGTCATGGTTGCGATCGCTGATGGCGTGTACTCCGAATCAGAAGACGAATTAATTCAAAAATTTAGTCAATCTCTCGACTGTACCATCCCGGCAATTGATGCCCTACGTCAAACTTCAGTGATTACTCAACCCTCTGAATCGCCGACCGCCTCCGGTCCGGCGTCAGGACTAACTCCACCAGCGCCCCATGCCAACAACCCAGTCCTCGATCCCGTTCGGGAATGGCTTGATGGTTTGGATGTCAAAAATGACAAAGTGGCGCACTTTCTCTGTAAAATGATTCCCTCCAAGTGCCCCTTTGAGCGAGATGTGGTGTTGTTTGGACGCAAGGTCGTCCATATTCCCGCCATGTGTAAGGTTAATCCTCTGTATGAGCAACTTGTTGGCTTACGTTTTCGGGCATTGTCCTATTTGGCTGACACCTGTGATGAGGATGTTTCAAGCTATATTTAGCGACAATATCTGACAGGATCCTCGCGGTGTCTTTAGCCGCGAAAATCCTGTATTCCGTGACTAATAGGGGCAATTTCTATCGAGTTACTGACCCAATTTACTGGCAGTGACTCGGTAGACTATTCGTTGGTTTCTTGGGACCGATCTTCTACTATCAGTTGCCCCGATTAGCAGTCCCATGAAGTTTATTGATCACGCAGAAATTAATGTCAAAGCCGGCGATGGCGGTGACGGCATTGTGGCATTTCAGCGAGAAAAATTCATCCCGGCGGGCGGTCCATCTGGCGGCAATGGCGGCTGGGGTGGTTCGGTCTATTTTGTGGCCTCGGATCAGCTGCAAACGCTGATGGATTTTCGCTATCAGTCTCAGTTCAAAGCGCCAAACGGTAGCCGGGGTGGTCCAGACAATTGCACCGGCCGCAGCGGCAAGGATCTGGAGGTAGAGGTGCCCTGTGGAACTGCCGTTTATGATGCGGAGACGGGAACGCTGCTGGTGGATTTGGTGGATCCGGGCGATCGCTACTGTGTTGCAAAGGGCGGCAAAGGTGGACTAGGAAATGCCCATTTTCTAAGCAACAGTAACCGCGCTCCCGAATATTCTTTACCGGGATTGCCAGGAGACGAAGTTACGCTCCAGTTAGAGCTGAAACTAATCGCTGAAGTTGGAATTATTGGTTTGCCCAATGCCGGCAAGTCAACGCTAATTTCTTCCCTTTCTTCCGCTAAGCCGAAGGTGGCAAGCTATCCCTTTACGACCTTGGTTCCTAACTTAGGCGTGGTACGGCGACCGTCCGGGGATGGCACAGTGTTTGCCGACATTCCAGGGTTAATCGCTGGAGCCCATGAGGGAATTGGATTGGGTCATGAATTCCTGCGACATATTGAACGCACGCGAGTTTTGCTGCATGTGGTTGATGGCACGGCAGATGATCCCATTGCCGATTACAAGGTGATTCGGGATGAACTTCAGGCTTATGGGCGGGGACTAAGCGATCGCCCGCAGATTCTAGCTATCAATAAACTGGATGCGATCGATGAAGAGTTTGTGGACCTAATTATTGAAGAATTGCAGCCAAATTATGAAGAGCCAATCTTGAAAATTTCTGCCGTCAGTCGCTTTGGCTTAGATGCACTGCTAGAGAGAGTTTGGAAATATATTGATTAGACGCTGCTATCGAGTCACAGCTTGGTCCTAAGCGCCACAGAAATTTTCAGCTTGATGCAAACCAGCAAGCCTCTTACATGGGCTGTTTCTAGAAGCGCTTATTGTAGATTTGTTGCGACTCAAAAGCTCCAGATCTTAATTTACAGATTGGTCCTAAGGATTTTTACAAGTGATTGATGGTATGCTCCAATGCTCGATATCCCAGGCAAGGCTTAGAAGATTACTGAAATGCTGGTGACAAAAAGCCCTTATCCAAAACAAACTAATGTAGTCTTCGTCATACTATTCACTTTGCTAAGAATTTGCTAAGAATAGTGTGCGCAGCGAGGAAGATGATGCAGTAAGTCACGCGATAAGTTGACTTGGACTGGTGGTTGGGGCAGCTTTTTCGTCGCCGAATTGAAACCCGTGGCTATTTATCATCTGTCACCACCTCGGGCGGAGGCGCACTCGCATTAGGATGCATCTGTATTGAATGCACTGAGCTTGGCCTGTGTATAAATTTTATTCCTGCTCAACTTAGGGATTGGACCCGCATACCATGCCGCGCCTGTTGAAATTGCTCCACCGAAAACGTTTTCGAAGCTGGCTTTGGTTGGCGATATTTTTGCTAGTGCTCTGTATCAGTGGGATTGTATTGGGTCCCATTTCCAGGCATTACGCTGAGACCAATGTTATCGCTAACGCCAGATTGTCTTTGGCAATGATGAACGCTACGCGGAACTATACAAGTGAAAGCGTTCGACCTGCCTTAGAAGATGAGCTGGCTTCTTCTTCCCACTTTATCCCTGAAACCGTTCCGGCCTATGCCGCCCGTGAGGTTTTTGAGCGCCTACGTCAGGCACCAGGCTATCAGTCTTTTTTCTATACCGAAGCGACGCTTAATCCAACGAATTTAAGGGATAAGGCAGATTCTTTTGAGTCTGAGTTGATAGCGGATTTTCGTAAGCGGCCCGACCTAGCTGAGTTGAGTGGGTATCGATTGCGTGGCGGCAGCCGTGTTCTATACATTGCCCAGCCGTTGTCGGTGGGGCGAGAAAGTTGTTTGAGGTGCCATGGCCGTTCTGCGGATGCTCCGCCTAGTTTGGTGGCAACCTATGGTCCGGATCATGGTTTTGGCTGGAAGCTCGGCGAAATTGTTAGTGCGCAGACTATCTATGTCCCTGCGGCTAGTGTTTTTGA
>JBCCTE010000312.1:0-4639 GCA_039198915.1 Cyanobacteria bacterium P01_D01_bin.73
GAGAAGAGCACGATCGCCGAGCAGGTGAATGAAGTGCTGAAGACCGCTTCTGAAACCACCATGAAGGGCATCATTCGCTACGGCGACGAGCCTCTGGTGTCCTGCGACTACAAGGGCATGGACGAGTCCACCGCCGTTGATTCGAGCCTGACCATGACCATGGGCGGCGACATGATTAAGGTTGTGGCTTGGTACGACAACGAGTGGGGCTACAGCCAGCGCGTTGTGGACTTGGCTGAGCTGGTTGCTTCCAAGTGGGGCTAAGGATTTAAATCCTGCTTGAGCTAGGTCAACACATTGCGTTTTGTCGGCTGGCTCAGAAGCGATTGAAAGTATTAGCGCTTCAGGTGATCGCTGGTTGCGACCCTGAAGCGTTTTTCATTGTCCGAATTCGTTGTCCGAATCTGTTGTCCGAATTTCACGAAAAAGCTTTGACGCTTTGCTCTTTGACCACCGTCGCGACGGGAAATTGCAGGCAGAGTATAGATTAGAGCGGGTGGATTTCCGTTCACCGTCGAGATTGCCACCAGGTTAAGGAGCCCGAGTTCATGCCCAGTCCGGCGTTTTCTGGATCAAATTCTGATAGTGATTCGCCTCAGGCTTTATCGCTATCAACAAAGCTGGCCTACGGCGCTGGGGATCTGGGACCGGCAATCACGGCAAATGTGCTGATATTTTTCCTGCTGTATTTCCTCACGGAGGTGGCGGGTCTTAGTCCGGGGCTGGCGGGCTGGATTTTGCTGATTGGCAAAGTGGGTGATGCCATTAACGATCCGATTATTGGCGTGATGAGCGATCGCACCCGGTCCAAATGGGGCAGGCGCTATCCGTGGATGATTTTTGGCGCGATTCCTTTCGGGATATTTTTCTTGATGCAGTGGTGGGTGCCTTTCCAGGATGAATGGGTGCTGTTTTGGTATTACCTGGCAATCTCGATTCTTTTCAACCTTGCCTACACCGCGGTCACCTTGCCCTACGCAACCCTAACGCCTCAGCTTTCCGACGACTATAACGAGCGCACTAATTTAAATACCTTTCGGTTCTCTTTCTCCATCGGCGGCAGCATTACATCGCTAATATTGGCGCAGCAGATTTTTCGGTTCGTTGAAGATCCTGTGCAGCGTTACCTAATCCTTGGCATCGTTTGCACCGTTATCTCCGTTATTCCAATTTTTCTTTGTGTGGCAGGCACATTCCGTCGAGCCATGCCAAAGGAGCGTGAACTGATTGCCCAGGAAGCGGCCGGGGAAAACACCGAAGAACAGCTTCCCCTGCCGAAGCAAATTGCGATCGCCCTCGGCAGTCGACCGTTCCAGTACGTGGTGGGTATTTATCTGTGCTCCTGGTTTGCGGTGCAGCTAATCGGCGCGATTATGCAGTTCTACGTGGTGAGCTGGATGGGGCTGGATGCGGCGGAGTTTCCCAATGTGGCGCTGGCGGTGCAGGGAACGGCGATCGCTTTTCTACCGGTCTGGGGACGCCTGAGCAAAACTGCCGGCAAACGGGGCGTGTACTTTATGGGCACGGGCATTTGGCTAGTTGCTCAAGCGGGTCTGCTATTTCTCCAGCCGGGACAGGTGCCACTGATGTATGTCCTTTGTGTAATGGCGGGGGCTGGCGTATCGACGGCGTACCTAGTGCCTTGGTCGATGTTGCCGGACGTGATTGATGCGAACGAGATAAAAACTGGGCAGCGACAGGAAGGGGTGTTCTATTCCTTTATGGTGTTTCTGCAAAAAATGGGGCTGGCGCTGGCGCGTTGGTTTGTGGGGCAAATTATCGAATGGGCAGGCTACATCAAAGGCACCCCCGATGCCCCGCCGCCGGTACAGCCCGAGTCAGCGCTATGGGCCATTCGACTGCTAATCGGTCCACTGCCGGCAATCGCCCTAGCGGTCGGCATTGTGCTCACCTACTTCTACCCAATTACCGCTGAGCTGCATAGTGAGATTTTGCTGAAACTTAAGGAGAGAAAAAGCAGGGTCGAGCAACCTTAATCTATCGGGATGGTCACTTCGAAGACAGTTATTTTGATTAATGGAAGCTTAATATAGGCTAATCATCAGGTTAGTGCTTCTTTAAATCGCCAAAATGTCTTAGTGGCTTTCTGCCTTGCCAAGGATTATCCAATCCATTGGCGGAGCCGGAAATTTAATCGCTACAGCCTTTAGCGACGCCCTTTCCCATCTGTCCATCCAGTTCGCCACTGCCACAATTTCCCTTCGCCGTTTTTAGCGCCGGCATACGCCAATCCTGAATTAACAAGGGTGCTTAAGAAGAGGTTAAGAGACCAGCGACTGAGTTGCCTAACCTGGACGACTCACTTCCAAGATAGCGGTCGCCCTCTATGTCCAGCCCTGCTCTGTCCCTACCCAGATCTAAAGCTCCTTCTCCACAGTCAGAGCCCCTACCATTCTCAGCCAAGCTTTCCTTCGGCGCGGGGGATTTCGGTCCTGCAATTACCGCTAATTTGCTGATTTTCTTTTGGCTCTATTTCCTCACGGCGGTGGCGGGATTAAGTCCAGGATTGGCGGGACTGGTTTTATTTGCTGACAAGATCGGCCATGCCATTAGCACCTTGGTGGTGGGAGTTCTGAGCGATCGCACCCAATCTCGATGGGGACGACGTTACCCGTGGATTGTGCTGGGATCAGCGCCTTTTAGCCTGAGTTTCTTCTTGCTGTGGCTGGTGCCTTTTGAAAGTGAGTGGGCGCTGTTTTGGTATTACCTCACGGTTATTTTTGCCTTTAAATTTGCCTACAACGCCATAACGCTGCCCTACGTTGCCCTCACGCCGCAGATTTCCAATAGCTATAACGAACGCACTCAACTCAATACGTTTCGCTTTACGTTTTCCATCGGCGGCAAAATTGCGTCCCTAATCCTCGCACAGCAAATTCTTCGGCGAATCCACGATCCGGTCATTAGCCACCTGGTGCTGGGGGGCGTCTGTGCGATCGCGGCGATGATACCCATTGGATTATTTGTGGTGGGCACCTACCGGCGGGTGATTTCCTCAGAGCAGGTCCAGGCTGAGGAGGAGGATAAGGATCCCGGCGATACTCGCCCTCTAGTTCAGCAAATTGCGATCGCCCTCAAGTGCCGTCCGTTCCAGTACGTGGTGGGAATTTACCTATGCTCCTGGTCTGCCGTGCAGTTGATTAGCGCCATGACGCCGTTTTTTGTGGTGAGCTGGATGGGGCTACCGGAGTCGGAATTTCCTAATGCGGCTCTGGCAATTCAAGGAACGGCGATCGCCTGCCTTTCCCTGTGGGGACGCCTGAGCAAAACCGTTGGCAAGCAAGGGGTGTATTTTATGGGCGCATCCCTGTGGCTGGTAGCCCAGGTGGGGTTGCTATTGCTCCAACCGGGGCAGGTGCCGCTGATGTATGTGCTGTGTATGCTGGCGGGGGTGGGCGTTTCCACGGCGTATCTAATTCCCTGGTCCATGCTGCCGGATGTGGTGGATGCGAACGAGCTGGAAACTGGGGAGCGCCACGAGGGGACGTTTTATTCCCTAATGATTTTCCTCCAGAAGCTGGGACTGGCGATCGCCCTGTGGCTAATGGGGCAGATTATTGAACTGTCGGGCTATGTAGAAGGCGTTTCCGAAGTACAACCCGATTCGGCGCTGTTAGCTATTCGACTCCTAACGGGGATGCTGCCGGCGATCGCCCTAATTACAGGGATGTACCTCGCCACCTCCTACCCCATCACCGCCGAACTCCACGCCGAAATCCTCCACAAGCTAAAAGCAAGAAAGGCGTCCACATCTCCTATAAAAGGCTGACGCTGGGGGCGATCGCGATCCGCAGACTCGATTATTTTCGCGTTATTTTGAAACCATCCGCACGGGGCGCTACATGGTGGTGGTAACGATTAGCGAAACTGAGCCGCCTCGCCATTGGATCGTCACGGCTTACACTGCACGCCGCATATCGGGAGGGATTCGTGAATGGGCAGAGGGTTAGTAACAAAGGCTCTAACTGATTCACGGGGATTGACGTTTGATTACGATCCCGTGGGCGATAGTTTGATGATTATGCTTTGCCCCATCTATCCCGAGCAGGAAACGGAGGAGCTGGGGGACGATATGCTGGCGCGGTTTAATCCTGAAACCGATGCGGTTGAGGCGATCGAAATCTTCTTTTGGTCTCGGCGGTTGGCCGCAGGGGAGCCGGTGCATGTGCCGGTGACAGCACTTTTACAGGTGGACGGTCAGGAATAAAGGGCTTTGAGACGCTGGATAAAATAGACGTGAGTTTTGGTGGTGGTGGGTATGACGCAGGATGAGTTGTTGGAGCTTTTGGATTGGGCGAGGATAAACTACCGGACAAAGTTGGTAGATCTTGCTGGTATTGGACTGAGTGCAGTTCCGGCAGCTATCGGGCAGGTTCAATCTCTGACTCGGCTTGATCTCCGCAAAAATAAGCTCAGCTCTCTACCGCCGGAAATTGCACAGCTTCAGTCACTCACAACGCTTGAACTCTCCAATAACCAGCTCAGCTCTCTACCGCCGGAAATTGCACAGCTTCAGTCACTCACAACGCTTAAACTCTCCAATAACCAGCTCAGCTCTCTACCGCCGGAAATTGCACAGCTTCAGTCACTCACAACGCTTGAACTAGGCGGAAACCAC
>JBCCTE010000313.1:0-4609 GCA_039198915.1 Cyanobacteria bacterium P01_D01_bin.73
CGCCGTTTCGATTTCCTGTTGCAGCGCCTTGGATAACTTGGTGCCGTCGCCGCCGAAGAATTTAATGCCGTTGTAGGCAGGCGGGTTGTGGCTGGCGGAAATCATAATCCCCGCGATCGCCTCCGTCTGCGCCGCCAAATACGCCACCCCCGGCGTTGGACACAGCCCCAAATTCCACACCGTCAATCCCGATGCCGTCAGTCCCGCCGCCAGCGCCGCCGACAACATATCGCCAGAATTGCGGGAATCCTGCCCCAAAATTACTGGTCCTTCCTCTGGAAGATAGGCTTTAAAAATACAGCCAGCCCAATAGCCAATATGCAGCGCCAGGGACACCGTCAACACGTCCCCCACTGCGCCGCGAATACCGTCAGTGCCAAACAGGGGAGAGTCCGGCAGAGTTGGCGGGATTAGACCATGCCCCTCAAAGGATTGACCGCTGGCTTGGGCTTCCGGCACGGAGCCTCGGGAAGCCGTCTGGGCAATAAAATTGCCGCTGGGACGGATAGGGGATGTCACCATATCGATTCACTCCACACATCGATAAACCGGTTGCCACTAAGTTGCTATGAAACAGCTAGCCGATCAGCATTCAATGCTGGTCTAGCTTCTTCAGCCGTAACGATGTCATTGTCTTCAAGCCGTTACCCAGCAAACCCTGAAGTGGAACCTGTATTTTTGTATCGTTCTGTGATGGAGGATAGCACGACCCCGCCAAAACCCTAATTTCGCCAGGTTCGCGCCTGCAAAAATCAATTTAGCCCCGGCAAAGCGGGCCGATCGCCATCGCGAAACTTTGCCCAGCGATCGCGCAATCCCTGAGGTGCAGGATTATACCGGTCGTAAACCGTCAGCACATTGGTCAGCGATCGCGGTGGATTTAGCAGCACTTTTCCACGATGGGCAAGCCCCAACGACGAGCCGCCATCTAAATTCATGGCATCTCGAGATCCCAGGGCGTGCATGATGTAGGCTTCCTGCTTCAGGGTGATCGGCGTCGTAAACGTCACCAAATGCAAATAGCGTCCATCCTTGGAAATGCCAATGGCGCTTCGCTTCGCTTTGCCGTGGAACACTCGGCGATCGCGGAATCCTTCACTTTTTGGAGCCAACCAAATTTTCCCCTGCCGCACCAGCCGTGGTCCAGCGGTGATGGAAAGCCAGTGACTCTCCCACTTCGGGCGCCCCTCCACTCGCGCCGTCACCATTTCCGCCGATTTCATCAGCCGGTGATCGCCCTCCACCTTCGTACCAATCCCTAAGGTCGTGCCGTAATTTTCCCAGCGGCTATATTTCAGCACCTGCCCCTCAGCGATCAGGTTGCCCATCACCCGCGATCGCGCATCGCCGCTAAAAAAGGTACCGTTCACCGTCAGCGCCCCGCGCCCCCGCTTCACCATTCCTGGAAACCGCTCTCGCCCGCCATAGTGCGCCCGACTGTTCGCCACCTTGGCATTATTCGCCAGCCCTACAGTGATAAACGTCGTTGGGTCGTGAAGGTCAATGCGGGTGTGATACAGACGCACGCTGCCCACCTGGCGACGGGTAAAGGAAATGGGGTCTCCTTTGGGAACGGCGGCAACAGCGGGGCGATCGCCCCAAAAACCAAATGCCTGAGCTAGGAGCTGCGGCGGCGATGGGTTCGGAGCTTCGTCGAAAGTCTCAAACAAAGGTTTAGGAGCTGCCGCAGGGGAGTTGACGACAGCGACAGAATCTATTTCGGAGGCTGGTCCGTCATTCTGGAGCGATCGCGAGGCGCCGCCATCGGAGTCCTTGGAAAAGGGGGAAGCGGATTTAAACCAGCTCGCCAACATCGCATCGCCGTGGGTGCCCATGGAGCTGCCCATTTGGTTTACGCTAGCGCGGGCGATCGCAATCAACACCGCTGCGACAATGGTTCGCCGCATCATCACAATCGTCCTATCAACGCCCGATGACAACTCGCCCCCCTGACCCTCTTAACCCATCAAATATTCTTTATTTATTATAAGTGCCCCTTAACTGTCACTGCTGTCCTCAAGCTTTGAAAGTCTCAGGTTAGCGACAAACTGCCGGTAATCAGCCCCACCAAAGCCCCCGCCAGCAGTAGCTTCCACGCCGCCACTTTAAATTTGATTAATGCGATCGCCGCTGCCCCCATCAAAGTTGCCGCCACCGCCGTAAAACCCCAGCTCACCGCCGCCAGTCCTCCTTCCAAGCCCAATGCCGCGATCGCTAACGGCACCGTCACCGCCGCGATCGTCCCCAACACTCCCGGCGTCACCCCCTTTAAAAAAGCCTTCACCCAGCGGTTTTTCCGCGATCGTTGCAGCAAAGGAGCCAGCAAAATGATGAAGCCGAAGGACGGAGTAAACGCTGACACCGTCGCCCATAGCGCCCCGAAAACTCCCGCCACCTTGTAGCCCATAAACGCCACCGCCAGCACCACCGGACCCGGCGTCATCTGCCCAATCGCCACCCCATTCAAAAACTCCGTCCGCGTCAGCCAGCCCCACTGCTGCACCACATCGGTTTCCAACAGCGGCACAATGGACAGCCCGCCGCCAAAAATCGCCGTCCCCGCCCGAAAAAATACCGTAAACAGCGGACCGGCGTACTCAAAAAAGCGATCGCCTCCCCAAAATCCTGCCGCCGTTAGACCCACTACCGCATCGGATTGGGTCGCCAATATCGCCAGCTCCGTCCCAAAAAACCAGGGCAGAAATCCCGCAGTTCCCGACTTCCCTGACCGGTGGGGACCATAGGCGACAATTCCAACCGCTCCGGCGATCGCCAACACTGGCAATACCGGCAGATTCACCACCCCAACCGCCAATGCTGAACTGACGGCCAGGGCGATCGCAACCACCTCAAAGCCCCCAGATTTGCGCACCAAACACTTTTTCATCAGCTTCCAGGCGAAAGCAGCCACCACCGCCACCACCACCGGCGACACTCCCCCCAACAGCGCCGTCAACTGCGGCAATCCCTGAAATTCAAAGTAAGCCCAGCTCAGGGCAATCACCATGGCAAACGCCGGCGCCATAAAGCAAATGCCCGCCACCAGCGCCCCGATCGCCCCACCGCGCTGATAGCCGATATAAATCCCTAGCTGAGTCGACGCCGGCCCCGGCAGCATTTCACAAACCGCCACCCCCTCCAACAACTCCTCCTCCGTCAGCCACCCTTCCCGCGCCACCGCCCAATCATGCATCGCCGCCATATGGGCCGCCGGACCGCCAAACCCCACAACGCCGAGGGTCAAGAAGAATTTTGCTAGCTGTTGCAGGCGATCGCCCCAGCTTTCCGGGCGATCACCCTCATCAAAGGAACTGCCGTTTGAGGTGCCTGTGTCTGGAAAGCCTGAAAAATCTACCCTTGAGGAATCGCTGGCCCCGCTGTCTTGCTCGCCGCTAGAATAACCCTCGTTTTCCATTGGGCATTACCGTCATCCAGTTGGTTTTTGCCACTGCCAATTGAGCTGAGTCGATCTTAGCTCCCGATAAATTAGCACCGCAGAAATTTGCTCCAGTAACGTTGGCGTTCTTAAAGTTTGCCGATGACAAGTCCGCCTTTCGGAAATCAACCCGACTTAAATTCGAAGCATGGAAGTAGGCTCGACTCAGCGCCGCATCCCGTAAATCAGCATCGGTCAAATTCGCCTTGGCAAAGTCAGCACCGGACAGGTCTGCCCCTTGCAGTCTCGTCTTCTCCAGGCGCGACTCCCGAAAAATACTGCCGCTTAAATCAGCATTTTGCAGGTCACCGCGACTCAGGTTGTGGGATGAAAAATCCCGACGCCCCTTTGCATAGTAAGTTTGCACATCGCGCGGTTTTAGCCAGGGCATTGCTGCTGGCTTAGCCTTGCCAGCCGCCCTTTGACCGCCAACATTGCCGCGCGAGCCGCTGGAATCAAAGCTGCTACCGGTTGTTGCATCGCTACGTAGCCCCGAGCGCCGCGCCCGAATCGCCTTAGCAATTCTTGCAGTGCGGGATGAAACTGGCGTCGATGCCATCCCCCCACCTCGGCGGGCCACCATCGGATCAGGGCGGGTGGGCTCATTGCTCACCGGATTGGACATGCTCTGAGCTAAGTCGTCCAAATAGGGCTCTAAATCCAACGCCCGCAAAATATCGTCCGCTTTCTGATACCGATTCCGCACCGCAATTTCCAACATCTTTTTCAGCACGTTGGAAAAATGGGCGCTGATATGGACGTACTTGTTCCACATCATTTCCCCAGTGCTGGGGTGATAGTCCAAATCCTTCGGCGATCGCCCCGTCAACAGATAGATGCAGGTTGCCCCCAAGGCATATACATCGCTGGCATAAACCGGTCTCAATGAGAGCTGCTCCGGTGGCGCATAGCCCGGCGTACCCACAGAAACCGCCGTTAATGCCGTCTGGTCTGATCCTCCAAATGCCGGGGTAACCTGATCCTTAACCGCCCCAAAGTCAATGAGCACTAAACGCTTATCCTGCTCACGGCGAATCAGATTATCGGGCTTAATATCCCGATGGATCACCTTGTTGCTGTGAACGTACTCCAGTAGCGGTAGAGCCTCACTCAAAAACTGCCGAGTGGTGGCTTCGCTGTAGGGGCCATTCTTTTTGATTTCTGCCTTGAGAG
>JBCCTE010000314.1:0-4603 GCA_039198915.1 Cyanobacteria bacterium P01_D01_bin.73
GCCATAGTAAGGACGCCGCGAACACCATCGCGAGCATTACAATGGCGATCGCAGCAACGGAAAGCACATCCAATAATTCCAATTGTTAATCCGAATTGCTAATTCAAATTATTTGGATGACGTTTCCTAGCCCGCTAGCCCACAGCAAGTTGGCAGTTAATGAACAGGTAGATGGAAATTGTAAGCCAGGGCGATCGCTCATGAACGCTGAATCTGCTAAAAATCCATCAAATTTTTCTGTTCTTTTTTTATTTTTCCACTCAATCTCCGTTTATCCCCTTAACAAATTGCCAAGCCCCACATTTACCCGTGTCACTGCCAAGTCAGCACAATGTTTTGACAGCGGTGCTTTGGGTACGTAACTGAATGTAAACTGTAAGTAATTGAATCAAACGCGAATGTTATTGCAGTGCTTCCCGTAGTGGTGAGCCCATGGGTAAAGGTTCGGGTAAAACCATCGCGCATCTCTGCATTGACACAATTTCGCATTGACTTTTTGCATTGAGAGAACGGATCTATGTTTCGCAAAGTTCCCCTGTCGTGGGTCCTACTAGTAGTTGGTTTTATTCTGACGATTTTGGGCTTTTGGGCCTACGCTAGCGGCAATTCGACCCTCAACCTGGTGGGTTTCTTCTACGGAATTCCCGTCTTGCTGGGGGGAGCAGCCCTCAAAGCGGCAGAGCTAAAGCCCGTTCCTTACCGGGTGGAAACCTCCGACAAGGTGCTGGAGCTACGCAAAGCCCAAGCCACTCAGACCCAGGAGCAGGTACGCAAGGACGTAACCCGCTTCCGTTACGGTCAAGAGGCCCATTTGGATGAGGCGCTGGAACGGTTGGGATTAAGCCCCACCGATGAGGAGCGCCCGGTGTTGCACTCCATCGTTGAGGCTGATCATGATGGACTTTACAACCTGACCCTATCTTTTGCGTCGCCCTACATTTCCTTTGATACGTGGCAAGAAAAGCGCGAAAAAATTGAGCGGTTCTTTGGTCCCAATATCACCACCGATATCACCCATGGCGAAGAGGTTACTTCAAAGGATGGTATTTCGGTGACGCTGGTGGATGTGGCGTTGACTCGGGTGGCGGATGCGCCAGTAGCAACTGCGGCTTGAGGGTACAATTAGCGCCTAAGTTATTTAGCTAATCATTTGAGCCAGTCCATAAATTCGTGCCGTTCCATACCCACCTTGCTGATTGGGGGCACCCACAGCGGGGTGGGTAAAACGTCTGTAGCGCTGGGGCTGATGCGGGCGTTTTCCCGACGGGGATTGCGGGTTCAACCGTTTAAGGTGGGACCCGATTTCATAGATCCGGGGCACCATACTTTGGCGACGGGGCGGCGATCGCACAATCTCGACGGCTGGATGATTCCGCCTGCGGTCAATCAGCAAATTTTCTGGGATGCCACGCGAGATGCGGACCTTGCCATTGTCGAAGGGGTGATGGGGTTGTTCGATGGTTACGGCATGGGGGAGATGGGCAGCACGGCAGAGCTAGCAAAATTGCTGGGGGCATCGGTGATGTTGGTAATTGATGCCCAGGGGATGGGGCGCAGCGCATCGGCAATTTTGCAGGGATTTCAGCGATTTGATCCGGCGGTGAAATTTCTGGGGGCAATCCTAAATCGGGTGGGCAGCGATCGCCACAGGGACTGGATCAAACAAGCCTGCGAGTTGGAAGCGCAATCTGCCGTAAAGATTATGCCGGTGTTGGGAGGGTTGCCGCGCCAGGATAAGTTGGCAATTCCTCGGCGGTATTTGGGGTTAGTGCTGGGCGGAGAAAATGATTTGGATCCGGGGGATGGCGATCGCCTGGATAAGCTGGGGGACTGGATTGAGCAGCATTTAGATTTGGATTTGTTGCTTCAAAAAGCAACGCCGTTAGAACAGCCTCCGACGTTTAATGCCACTGCAATTCAAATCAATAGCAAAATAGATAACGAGCGAGGCAACACACCCATTAATATCGGTGTTGCCCGCGATCGCGCCTTTTGTTTTCATTACGAACACAATTTAGAGCTGCTGAGGAAATTAGGCGCTAATTTAATTGAATTTTCACCGTTAAATGACATCAGACTTCCCGATAATCTACAGGGTATTTATATTGCTGGTGGCTATCCTGAACTGCACGGAAAATCCCTGAGCGCTAACCAAAGATTACGCCAGGAAATTGCAGATTTAAGCCGGCAGGGTCTGCCAATTTATGGAGAATGTGGCGGGCTTATTTATCTTAGTAAAGGCATTACGGTGCGAGAAGATGATGACGATAAAACCTATCCGATGGTGGGGGCGCTGCCGTTCGAAACGATGATGGGCGATCGCTCGACTTTGGGGTATTGCGAGGTCCACTGGGATGGGGAGCAGTCGTTTTTGCCGGAGGGGGCGATCGCCCGTGGACACTGCTTCCACTATTCAAATATCAAAGATCAGCCAAATTCTAAAGAGACGCGCATAGATGACGGAAAGCTACGGCAAATCTATCAGTTAAAAATGTCTCAGAAAAGCATTCAAGCAGAAGGCTATTTAATCAGAAATACCCTAGCTAGCTATGTCCATATTCACTGGGGAAGCTGTCCAGAATGGCCAAAAAACTGGCTAAACCTTTGTCGGAGCCATCACAGTCAAACAAAATTCCTAAAAGTCTAATGGGTTAACTTTTTGATGGCGTCGTTCCTGCCAATGACAACCATCACCATGCCATATTCCAGCCTTTCTTCTGGATGGGGATTGACGTCTAATTGCTCAATCTTTAGCGGTTCTGAGGGGCAAGATGCCCCTGAACATGACCCCAATGCCAGAACATTAACACCATATTCTGACCGTAAATTTAATTCCATCAAGGTTTTTCCATGGAATTCTTCAGGCACAATCACTTCAACAATGCTGCTATGGGGATCCAATTCCAAGCGTTCTAAGACATTAGGCTGGGTGAGCGATCGCGCCACTTCGCATCCCATTTCATATTCGGGGAAAATAACAATATCAGCGCCAACTTTATTAAGTAGCTTTCCGTGAATATCAGATGAAGCCTTCGCTAAAACGGAATTGACGCCGGCATCTTTTAAATTCAGCGTGGTGATGACGCTAGCCTCAATGTAGTTACCGATCGCCACAATTACTGTATCGAATTCAAAGAGTCCACCCTCTTCTAATGCATTGGGATCAGTGCTATCTAACTCAAGGGCATGGGAAACAATATGACTATTAAGCACATGGGAAACGGCTTTTTCACCACGATCTACACCCAGCACTTCGTAACCCATTCCGTGCAAGGTTTCACAGACTGCTCGACCGAAACGCCCTAGACCAATAACAGCAAATTGCTTTTTTTGAGTGCGTAAATTTCTGAGAAACTGCCACGACGATATATTCACAGCACCGCGATCGCTCCACGCGAAAGAGTAAACAGTTCAGCTAATCCAGCCAATCTGTAGTTTAGCTACTTTATCGACGGGGTAAAAGCGTCTCTCGCAAAAAGGTTTCGGCTTGGTTCACCTCAATCTCAGTTGCAAACCACTGTTTAATAAACTCCCCCCTGCAAGGTTGAGCTTGCGGGGAGGGAAATGGCGATAAAAGCCAAGGCTTAGTCGATGGAGATGGGGGTTGGGCCACTGCCGGAACCACTGTCAGAGGGCGGGGTGTTGCTGCGGACCTCGGCATACAGGCGATCGCGCCACTCGAAGAAGGGGGCATAGTCTGGGTTATCCGCAATTCCCGGAATGCCGCGCCCCTGGAGATTGGCGGGGATATTGAGGTAGTTGCCGCGAGGAATTTTCAGATAAATGCTGGCGCTGGCAACGGAGAAGTCCGCCAAAGTGGGCTCATTGCCGGTTAGATAGGCGCTATCGGACAGGATTAGGCACAGGCTTTCTAAATCCTGGTGGAGCGATCGCTTGGCGGAGGCGATCGCATCGGGACCAACGCCAACGCCTGCGCCAACCGCGTCAAAAATCTCGCCCGGCACCGAGCCAATAATGTTCTTCACAATATCCGGCGTTCCCGAAGGCAGCCAGCCGGTGCGAAATTCCGTATCGCCTCGCAGCGCCAGCAAAACTAACTTGCGAGCATTAGGCACGATCGCCTCATCCGCCCACTCTTCCATCATCAAGGACAGCCCCTTTGCCTTCACCTCCACCGGAATGATGGACTTCTCGGGGTAGGTTTCATCGAGATATTTAGCGATCGCCGTCGAATCAGCAACCACCTGCTCCCCATCCTTCAACACCGGCACCTGCCGCTGCCCCGACAGCCGATATACATCCACCTGCCCAACTGCCGGTGTCACGTCAATTTTGCGATATTCAATGCCCTTATAGTCCAAAATTAGGCGAACTTTCTCGCAGTAGGACGAAAACTCAAATTGATATAGCTCAACCATAATGGGTCGTTAATAATCCTGACTATTATTGGTTTGACATTGGGGCTGAACAAGGATTAACACTGCCCCAACCTGAGTCGCCCCCTGGCGATCGCCCCCATTGTGGCACCAGAATTTTGGAATGGGGAGGTGCGGACAACCTACCGTTACCAGCCCGCTCGAAATATTTACTTGCCCTGATATTTCCCCAACAATCGATGATCAAACTTTCAACCATATAAAAA
>JBCCTE010000315.1:0-4589 GCA_039198915.1 Cyanobacteria bacterium P01_D01_bin.73
GAGTCGCCTTCTGCCTATATCAAGCTAGTGGGCTGGACTACAGAAGAGATTCAGTCCCTTTTCAAGGAACCGGTTAATGATGCAATTGAAGAGGTTAAATCGCGAGTTCAGGAAGGGATAATGTCCCATGAAGGAGATCTATTCCAACAAATTATGATGTTTGACATGTGGGAGCGACAGCACCGCTATATTTCCTATCAGCACATCATGTATGACTATTACATCGGTAGCCATACGCCGTTTCTAAACCGAGCCTATGGAAAGTTTTGCTTTGCTCTCCCTCGGGTTTCTCTGGATCATCGGTGGATCTTGAGGGAGGTTTATCGCAGGTATTACCGCAATGTTTCAGTGATTAATGTCGAGCCTGGGGAAATGCCTATGTCCCCAACAACGTCTTACGGAATTAAGCGAAAGCTAGCGAAGGTCCTGCCCAATCGAATGCGTGTCGGGAAGTTTCGGGAGTTTTCTCGTCCTCGCAAAGAGAACTGGACTAGTCGAGCTTTGCAGGCTTCGGGCAAGCGATCGCTCTGGCCATTCCCTGAAGCAATGGATGCCCTGGAAGAACACTTCAATAGGGAACCAATGGAGAAACTGTATCAGCAGTCTCTTTCAGGCAACGCGTCCGCCTACAAAAAACTATCTGATCTTTTCCCCGTAGCTATCCATTTCCTTAATAGGTAGCGTTAGACGAGGAGCGATTAGACACTAGTAACAGATAGCGTCTGGGCTAGTAGCTTACCTAGGCGCCATCTGTTGTGGAAATGCAAGTAGGAAGAGTATGAGCAGGGTTCGGGATTTTCTCCTCTCGCTTGCCGCTTCCCTTGTAGGGACTGCGATAGTATGACCTATATTTATAAGCCTTTGGCTAGTCTTCAGAGAAATCTGGGGCTACCGATGGGAGAGTCCCAAGATAAGTATGTCTTTCGCGTCTGAGAACTTTGTCACCTTGGCGATCGCCGGTATCGCCGTTGGAATTTTAAGCTGGGGATTTGCCCGCTCCCGTCCTTTTGGCAAGATTGGTTTGCTGGCATGGCTACAGTCCGTGTCGCTGATGCTTCCCTGGCTGGTCTTTTTTGTGCTGTTTGCCCTGGGCGTCTACGTAAATTTAGTGGGCGTTTTGGTTCTGCTTGGAGTTTCCACCGGAATCTATATCTACTTGGGCAATCGCTTGCGCACCATGGCAAAGGACCTGCCACCAAGCGCCATGCCTAGTTGGCGATCGCCCCAGCAATCCAGTTCGGATAGCAACGCAGAAGGCACGGCGGCTCAGGCCTCTTCCCCAGACGCACTGACCACTCTGGGACCTGTGCCAATTCCTGAGGAAGACTTGCAAACCATCAGGGGCATTTTTGGCATCGATACCTTCTTCGCTACAGAGACGGTTCCCTATCAAGAGGGGGTGATTTTTAAAGGTAATTTGCGGGGCGAACCATCGGAAACTCACGCGACGCTCTCGACCAAGCTGAAGGGGCTAGTAGGCGATCGCTACGCCCTGTTCCTGGTGGAAGGTCCTGACAAGCGCCCGACAGTTATTGTTCTGCCCGAATCGGTGAAGCCTGCCCCGCGCACCACGGTGCAGAGTGTATTAGCCGTGGTTTTGGCGATCGCCACCGTCCTAACCACCTTTGAAGCTTCGGGCCTAATCCAAGGATTCGACTTCTTTGCCGAACCCGCCCGCTGGCAAGAATGCGTACTGATTGCAAGCGGTCTACTGGCGGTTCTTGGCGTCCATGAAATCGGTCACCAGGTCGCCGCGCGAAAAGTTGGCGTCGAATTCAGTGGTCCTTACTTTCTGCCGGTTATTCAAATCGGCTCCTTTGGTTCCCTAAACCGGTTTCTGTCCTTCATTCCCAACCGCCAGGCGCTCTGTGATGTGGCGATCGCCGGTCCCCTTGCCGGTGGAGCCCTGTCACTGCTGCTGCTATTAATTGGTCTCGAAACTTCTCATCCCGGCAGCGCCTTCCAAATCCCCGCCGGATTCTTCCAAGCCTCCGCCCTCGTCGGCACCCTCGCCAAACTGCTCCTCGGCGAAAACTTGCAACAAAGTGTCGTGGACGTCAATCCCCTTGTGGTTATCGGCTGGCTCGGTCTTGTTGTCACCGCCATCAATGCCCTCCCCGCCGGTCAACTGGATGGCGGCCGCGTTGTGCAATCCATTTACGGTCGTCGCACCGCCCGCATCACCACAGTCCTGACCATTGGTGTTCTGGTGTTGGCGTCCTTCGCGACTCCCCTCGCCCTCTACTGGGCGCTAGTGGTCGCCTTCTTGCAGCGAGATTTGGAGCGACCAAGTTTAGAAGAACTTACTGAGCCCGACGACGCCCGCGCCGCCCTAGCTCTGGTTCTCCTATTTCTAACCGTTGCCACATTACTGCCCCTGACCCCGAGCCTTGCTGGAACTTTGGGCATAGGGAGTTAATTGACGATTTAGCCAGGTTGCCTGGACTTCTTCTGGGTGCCATTGCGGCGAGGCAAAGCCGTTACTGGCGCGGATGATTCCCTAGCGGCGCGAGTTAGCAATCCGGCAAGGATGCAGCTTGCCAACATCGAACTGCCGCCGTAGCTGAAAAATGGCAGAGGTAGACCGGTTGTTGGCAAGCCGCCAGTGGCAACTCCGATATTGAGTAGGGACTGTCCAACCAAGAAAACGACGCTCCCTGTGGCGACCAGCCGCACCGTGGCACTTTGGGTTTTTACTGCGACCCAAAGCCCAACTCCGCCGTAAACCGCAATCAGTGCCAACAGCATTAGCGATCCCACTAATCCAAATTCTTCAGCATAGACAGAGAAGATAAAATCTGTGTACTGAATGGGTAGGTTCGCTAGCTTCTGCTTTGAGAGTCCAAATCCCGTCCCCCAGAAGCTGCCAGAGCCGATCGCCATTAAGCTCTGAACAAGTTGATAACCGTTGCCCTGGGGGTCTGCCCAGGGATTCAAAAACGCGATAATTCGTCGCTGCTGGTAGCTGCGCAGGCTGATGCTAATTACCGCCAGTAGGCTGCCTCCTAGCGCCGTTCCCCACAGATAGGTCAACGGTAGCCCCGCCGCCATCGCCACGAGCCATAAGCTAATGCCGCATAGACTTGCTGTGCTTAGATTGGGCTGCAACAGGATGCCAATAAGGGCGATCGCCACCGACCCGAGCCAAAACCAACGCTGGCGATCGCGCAGCCGGTCCCACTGTCCCAGCGCCATCGCCGCGTGAAGCACCAGCAGCGGCTTCAATAACTCCGACGGCTGAATCGGTAACGGTCCAATCTGTATCCAGCGAACCGCGCCATTGACCTCGTATCCCAAGCCCGGAATCAGCAGCGACCACAGCACCGCCAGCGCGAATATCACCGCCCACGGAGCCGTCCGCAATAGCACCCGCAGCGGCACCATGGAGGTTGCCTGCATCAGCCCCAGCCCCAGCCCAATCCAAATCAGCTGGCGCTTACAGTAGTAAAGCCCATCTCCATAGGATAAATCTGCACTGGCATAGGACGCTGACAGCAGCACGATCCAGCCCAGCACCAGCCACAGTAGGGTTAGCCATCGCAGCACCCGAGCCTCTGCCGCCCAACCCTGACTGTCCCCTCCCCAGCGCCCCAGGAGCGATCGCCACTTTTCCATAGTCCCCCCTCTCCTAGAGCCCTACTAATGCAAAACCGTGTGCCCTCAGTAGACAGTCTCAAGGTTGAAACCTGAAGAGTCCCCAACAACACACGGTCAGAAAATATGCAGCCAGCGTCAAAAGCGCGCGCTCGTCTGCAGAATTTATACCAACAATATTAATTAGCTAGTTAGCCAAATCATTAAGTCAGAACTAACCAGCGCGGTTAATTCAGCAAGTATTTAATTGGCGAATAGTTATCGAAAGCCTACGACAAACCAGTATTCAAGCCAGGTTTGCCCGTAGCCAGCTCAACCTTAACAATCTTGCCGCCCATCTTCATAATGCGCTGCTGCTCGGTGAACCAATTATCGTAGGGCACCAGCTTCGTGAAATAAGTATTCTGCAACTCACGTTGAGTGCGAATACGGGTCTGGCTCGGAACACAAGCCGTAACCTTGAACATGCGCATAGCGATCGCCTCTCCCAAAACTATCGTTTAATGAACGCCCAGTAAACGCCCCAAAAGCCGCCCGAAGGCAAAGCTAAAAAATCAAGCCAAAAAGCTAAGGTCTGAGAGAAAGAAGAACTCCCTCGGGCATACCAAACAGTAATCGCCTGCCATCCCCAAAAGAACCCACCTGCCTCCCAGACCAACAACTAACATTGCCTTAGTTCAGAAGGAAAACCACAACCACAACCCTCTAAACCAAACCAAAATCAGCAGCAGCAATCTAGCTCAAGCCAGAGCAAATGTAGTCAAAGTAAACGCCCATTTCCTTGCCGGCATCAGCGCCAACAATGCTAGCGGTCACTTCTTTCATTGCCTGAATCGCTTGAACGGTAGAGCCAATGGGCACACCCAAGGAATTGTAGGTTTCCTTCAAGCCGTTCAGCACGCGCTCATCCAAGATGGATACATCGCCAGCCAACATAGCGTAGGTGGCATAGCGTAGATAGTAATCCAAGTCGCGGATGCAAGCAGCATAGCGAC
>JBCCTE010000316.1:0-4570 GCA_039198915.1 Cyanobacteria bacterium P01_D01_bin.73
CATGCCCCATCGACGAGCGCCGCTCCGTCTCCGCACGCGGAAGCGGAAATGGAAGCATCCGCAACACACTCGCCGTCAACATTCTGCGTGCCGGCGCCACAATCCAACCTCGCTCATGGAAATCGAACGCCCCCAGAGCCAAGCACCCGCGAAGCTGAGCTATATGACACCTATTTGAAGCCCCAAGACTGGCTGGGACAAGACTCGTAACTCCCTTTTTCTCCCGACAACAGTGGATCAACCCTAGGCTCTTTCATGGGACCTTCAGGGGAGTTGCCTACTCTGTTCGAGATGCGTTGAAAGAGGCGGTTGGCTCAACGAAAGCTGAGCTTAAGCCAAAATGGCTGGGTGAGTTTTATACAAGCCAAAACGCCAGAAAGCAGTTTTAGGTCCTAATTCCAGCATTAGAGCGGCATAAGCTGGCAGGTCTGATAGGCAGGAGGATTAATTGGGAATGTGCCGCTGGGAGGCTTGCCTTTGGGCGAGAATAACGGATTGTCCCATCCTTTTCTTCCTTGAGAGCAAGTCGACTATACTGGGCCTAACGATTCAGGGTATTTGAGGTTTGAACCGGATTGAAGTAGCGTTTATGGCAGCTAAGTACTTAGAAGCCAGCTCTTCAAAGACCGTAGGAACGGTACTTTGGCGAAATAGCATCGGGTTGAGATAGCCGGATGCAATCCCCCCAGACCTCTCAACTAGGGTATGATTCGCAACTAGTTTCTCCGTTGTTCAAATCTATGCTGCGAGATAGGTGAATGTACCTGAAATGCTTTAGCCAAGAGTGCATGTACCCACGTAAGATTTGGCAATAGACACTATATTTCCCGGCTTTTAGCCGTAATATTTGACAGTAGTGATCGCCTGCTCCGCCTTCGGTCTTCCGAAAATCAGATTAAAGCGAAATCTCTTTGATCTGCCTTCATCACCTTCCTGTAACCTGTTTCTAGCCCTACGAAGGCAACAACAACGATTCACCATGAAGCAAAAGACCTACACGACGAAAGATAACGTCACCGTCATTGTCCTAAGTCCTTCAGGGCGCTTGGATATTGCGACAGCATGGCAATTTCGCCTCAAGCTACAGGAATGTATTTCTAAATTAAGCCCCCACGTCGTTGTCAACCTGAGTGAGGTTGGGTTTATTGATAGCTCTGGTTTGACCGCCCTGGTGGCAGGAATGCGAGACGCTGATAAGGAAGGGGGAAGTTTCCGCCTTTGTAACGTCCATCCAGAGTCAAAGCTGGTTTTCGAAGTGACGATGATGGACTCGGTGTTTGAAATTTGTGAAACAGAAGAGGAAGCTCTAGAGGGTAACCCGCGTAGCGCAGTGGGCTAAGGACTGAAAGGTTTATATTGAAAGGCTTATTAGGGTGCGTCCCGCCTGTTGAATCGACGAACTGGACCTAGTTGGGATTTCAGGTTATACGGTAGTTCGTAAGCTTTTCATACTGATAGGGGCCCATCAAGGCTCCCCAAATAGGCTGCCCTGTCTCTGGGTTGATGCCCTTGTCGTAAGTGCGCAGTTTTTCGAGGCAAGCATCGAAGCCAAGGGACACCTCGCGAAGGCTACCGTCTACGGTGAACTGGCATTTGCAATTGGGGATCGGGCGGGCGGAAAATTCTTCGGCAGCAAGATAGGTAACGATTAAACGGCAGCCCGGCAGAGGAATCAGAGTTTCTGGAGCCAGGGCGTCTAACAGTTCGGGCGATCGCCCCCCACCCCTTACGGCTTCGGCATCGTTAATTTGAAAGTATTCCACCTGGATTTGCCCCTCAGTTTCGGAAATCAGAAAGACGCGGGGACGGTAGGGCTGATCCAGTTTTAGGGCGTTGGATTGTTCAGCATAGAAAGCAAAACCGCGATCGCGCCACAACGTCAGCGGACGATGCCATAGCCGCACGGGCACATACCAAACCGGCTCTTCGCGGGCTTGGGCTTGATTGTCGAACTCGCCTGCAAGATAGGTGGCAAGGGTAGTCAGAGATTCGCTGTGGGACTGGGTAGATAGAGCCATCGTTATAACGCAGCAGTGTTTTGAGACTTCGCCATTTTCACCATAAAGAAGCCATCCATATCGTATTGGTGGGGCCACACTTCGATGGTGCCGTCGGGTTTGGCGAATTGGGCGGGGATTGAATCAGCGGGCGGCGGGGCGATCGCCCAGGACGGATTATCCCCAAGAAAGGCGTTGATCAGCTCCAAATTCTCGGGCGGGTTGATGGTGCAGGTGGCATAGACGAGAACGCCGCCGGGCTTGACCCAGGGAGCGGTGGCATCGAGAATTTGGCGCTGGATTTTTACGATATCGGCGATATTGTCCGGAGTCTGTCGCCAGCGGGCGTCGGCGCGACGGTGCAGGGTGCCTAAGCCTGAGCAGGGCACGTCTAAGAGAAGGCGATCGCACAGTTCCGGCAAACCATCGGGGAAGATCTCCTTCTGCTCTTCAGGATAGTTCTCATCTACTGTCGCGTAGGTTTGCCAATCGCAGGCGTCTATGGCGAGGCTGCGGATGCTGTCTAGCTGGAATCGCTGGACGTTTTGGCGCAGTTTTTTCAGGCGGGACAGGGCGCGATCTAGGGCAATAATGCAGCCGCGATCGCCCATTAGGTCAGCAACATGGCAGGTCTTTCCGCCCGGTGCGGCGCAGGCATCAACGATAATTTCGTCCGGCTGCGGATCCAACAATAGGCTAACCAACTGGGCGCTAGCATCTTGTACTGCCCACCAGCCTTCCTTGAAGCCCGGCAGCTCCATTACCTTGCGCCCCGCCGCTTCCGACTTGCCCAACTTGCGTACCCGAATTCCTTGGGGCAATGTTTCCACCATGCCCGCATCCGCACCGGTTTCCTGGATTGCTTTCAGGACGGTGGGGCGATCGCTGCGACTTTGATTCACCCGTAGGTCCAGGGCGGGGACGCGATTAAACCACTGACACAGTTGCTCTGCCGCTTCTGCTCCCAGGCGATCGCACCAGAACTGCACAATCCAATTGGGATAGCTGTGGAGGGTGCCAAGGCGATCAGTAGGATCCTCCGGCAGGGGAAAGCACCAGGGTCCGTCCTGACCAGAACTTTCTAGGCGACGAACGTAATTGCGCAAAATACCATTAACTAGACCGCTAAGCCCTTTCAATCCTGATAGCTTGGCTAGCTCAACGGTTTCGTGGACAGCGATACCGTTGGGGATTTGCGTTAAATAGCCGATTTGATATAGCCCTAGATGGAGCACTGCCCGTAATTCTGGCGCTTGTTCCTGGGCGGGCTTTTTTGCGAGGCGGTCGATTATGGCATCGAGCGATCGCCGCTGCCGGGTGCAACCATAAACCAGCTCCGTTACCAGCCCCCGATCCTGACCGCTAAGGTGACTTGCCTGGCGCAGATAGCGATCTAAGGCGGCATCCGCATAACTACCGGCGAGGATTGACCGTAGGGTTTGAAAGGCCACTTGGCGGGCCGTACCGGTGGCGGGCTTTTTATTCTTTTTAGCGTTCTTGGCGGATTTTGAGCGGGGTTTGGGCACGGGAATGGCGGTAGAAACGGCGTAGGAATTAGGGGGATCGGCAGCAATCCAGTACCCTATATCAGAACGAGCGCCGGTTAGGAGGGGAATCCATGCAGCCCGTAGACTTCACCACTTTAGCGGCGGTTTGTGCGGATTTGAACGATTCCTGGCAACCGGCGCGGGTGGAACAGGTATTTCAGCGAAATCCCTTCACCGTTTTCCTGTGTTTGCGTACCCTTAATAGTCGCGGCTGGCTAGCCATTTCCTGGCATCCCCAGGCAGCTCGAATTCACGTGGCAGCGCCGCCCCCCAAAGCGCCGGACACCTTCACCTTTAGCCAACAGCTTCTTCACCAGATTAAGGGCTTTGCTCTGGTGAACTACGCCTGGGTTGCACCTTGGGAGCGGGTGGTGGATTTGCAATTTGCTAAGCGCCCCGGAGACCCGGTGCAGTGGCATTTGTACGTGGAAATTATGGGTAAGTATAGCAATGCCATTTTGACCCACGCGGATCAAACCATTGTTACCGCTGCTCACCAGGTGAGCGACCAACAATCCAGCCTGCGCCCCATCCAAACGGGACAGCCCTACGTGCCGCCACCGAAGCTTACCGATGCTGTGCCCTCTTTAGAAGAGTCCCAGCAGGATTGGCAGGGGCGAGTGGGGCTTATTCCAGATCGGCTCCAGCGGCAATTGGTCAAAACTTACCGGGGCATTAGCACCCCCCTAGCGCGTACCCTAATTCGCCGCGCTAAGTTGCCTGCCGATATCACCACGGACCAACTGGGTGATCGCCAATGGCAGGACTTATTTACCCAGTGGCAAGCCTGGCTCAAAGCCCTAGAGTCCAAAGAATTTACGCCCGCTTTCGACGATGCAAATCCCAAAAAGCCTGGCTACACGGTGCTGGGGGAAAGGGCGGCGGTGGAGTCAATTCAGGTTTTGCTGGATCGGTATTACGGGAGTCGCCTCAATGAGGATGCCTTCAAACGGCTGCACCATCAGCTACGGCAAAAAATTGCGGGGTATTTGAAAAAGTTGACCAAGAAACGAGATGGGTTTGGCG
>JBCCTE010000317.1:0-4565 GCA_039198915.1 Cyanobacteria bacterium P01_D01_bin.73
AATCCACCCTTCTTTGCGCATATTAAAGTGTGCATGCGTCCCCTGCCTTGGAACTTGATGGATGGCGCTAGTTTGTATTTAGAACAGGCCTACGCCTTTGCACTGGATCAGCCCTATCGGACGCGGGTCTTGAAACTAATTACCGTTGACGATCACATTGAGATTGAAAACTACAACATTGCCAACGCAGAGGAGCTGTACGGTGCGGCTCGCGACCCGAAAAGGCTAAAGGATTTAACTCACGATCGCATTGAACTAATGTGCAAATGCAATTTTATTGTCCACTGGACCGGCAGTATGTTTGCCGGAAATGTGGAGCCAGGCAAGGGATGTTTAGTGACTCGAAAGGGACAGGAAACTTACTTAGACAGTAAATTTGAAATTGATGGCGATCGCTTTTCCAGTCACGATACGGGTCGCGATGTAAAAACCGACGAGCAACTTTGGGGAGCGAAGGCTGGTCCCTTTGAGTTCGAACGCATTGCCAGCTTTGCCAACGAAGTAGACGTCCCTGTATAGCTAATTTTTGAGTGCTTTTTTGACCGCCTGTTTGATCGGAGTCTTTGCCGACTTTTTTGCCTTCTCAGGCTTGGGCGATCGCCGCCGAGGAATTTCGTGTACCAAGAAATCTTTCGCCATTGAAGTATTAGGAAAGATCGCCTGAGCCTCTTTCAATAAATCTTTAAAAGTAACGGAGTTTCCGGGATTGTAGCGAGGACTAAAGTGGGTCAATATTAAATGCTTAGCGCCCGCACCCAGGGCAACTTGTGCTGCCATTGTTGAAGTAGAATGCAGCCTTTCAAAAGCCATCTCCGCATCTCCATGGGAAAAAGTCGCTTCATGGATCAAAACATCAGCATCGTGGGACAGCTCAATGGCGTTATCGCAAAACACCGTATCGGTGCAGTAAACAAACTTGCGCCCTATTTCTGCTTCCGAACAGAATTCTTTGCCATCAATAACTCGTCCGTCTTCTAATGTGACCGTTTTGCCCTTTTTTAAATCCGCATAAACTGGTCCCGGCGGAATCTCCATCTCCTTGGCTTTATTGATATCAAATCGTCCTGGACGATCCTTTTCTTCTATTCGATAGCCGTAAGCCTGAACGCGATGTTTTAGCGGCAAACAAAACACTTTGAACTCTTTATCTTCAAAGATCTTTCCAGGCTGCACCGTGAAAATTTCAATAGGAAATGCAAAGCGAGTTTTTGAGTAGCGCTGACTTGCTTTTAAATAGTCCCTAAGTTCCGGTGGACCAAACATTTGGATAGGCTGTGGATCGCCAGCTAAACCACAGCTCGCCAACAATCCCATTAGTCCAAAAATATGATCACCGTGCATATGGGTGATAAAAATTTTGGTGATTTGGCTGGGGCGCAAATCGCTACGAAGAAACTGGTGTTGCGTTCCTTCTCCACAGTCAAATAGCCAAATATCGGAGCGCTGGGGTAGGCGCAAAGCCACGCTAGAAACATTCCGCGATCGCGTAGGAACGCCAGAACTGGTTCCTAAAAATGTAATTTGCACGTGCGCCTCTCCTGTTCAAGCAAACCGATGGGCGGGTTAACCCAGTCGCAACCTTAGCGCATCACGAGCCTGTTCTCGATCATCAAAATGAATCTTTTCGGTCCCTAAAATTTGATAATCTTCGTGCCCTTTCCCGGCAATTAAAACGCAATCTCCCGCCTTCGCTTCCAAAATTGCCGTACGAATTGCTTCAGCGCGATCGCCAATCACCACCGAATTAGCATCCGCCGCAATCCCTTCCACCACATCATCCAAAATCTGCTGCGGGTCTTCAGTGCGCGGATTATCAGAGGTCACCACAGCCCAGTCTGACTGGCTCGCTGCAATATTACCCATCAGCGGACGTTTCGTACGATCGCGATCGCCCCCACAACCAAACACGCAAATTAACCGATTTGCCACAAACGGTCGCGCCGCCCGCAACGCATTATCCAAACTGTCCGGCGTATGGGCATAGTCAACAATAACGCTAATATCTTGTTCTTTTGCCTCGTAACCCACAGCAACCCGTTGCATTCTTCCAGGCACGCCGGGAAATTCCGCCAGCGCATTTACCATCGCCACTAAGTTCAAACCTAGATGTAATCCAGCCGCGATCGCTGCCAAGACATTTTCCAGGTTAAACTGCCCCACCAGGGGCGAAGAGAAGGGAATAACCTGACCATCAGGCGAATGAAGCTGCCCAGTGACCCCATCCAATTGATAGGCTAAATCTGTTAGGTGAAAGTCAGCTTTTGCATTTTCTACGCTGTAGGTCCAACGGCGATCGCTCGACAGTTTTTCCGCTAGCTTTTGACCATAATCGCTGTCGATATTGATAATTCCCCGCCCAGTTTCTGTTAGGTAATCGGGCGAAAATAACAGCGCCTTTGCCTCAAAATAGGCTTCCATGGTGCCGTGATAATCCAAATGATCCTGGGTCAAATTGGTGAATACCGCCACCTGAAACTTGCACTCCGCTACCCGCCGCTGATGAAGACCATGGGAACTTACCTCCATTACCGCCGAATCAGCTCCCGCGTACCGAGCCGATGCTAAGCGCCCCTGCAATTCCACCGCAAAGGGGGTGGTATTAACGGCAGTTTCTTCATAGCCGGGCCAGCGATTTACTAAGGTTCCAAAAAGCGCTGGCGATCGCCCACAACGGGTCAAAAAATATTCAATAAGTTGTGACGTTGTTGTCTTTCCATTCGTCCCGGTAACGCCAACTAGCTGCAACGTTTGGGTCGGATCTTGATAAAAAGTAGCCGCAATTTTCCCGCAGACCCCAACCACATCTTCAGCAGTAATCAGGCAAATATTTTCGCCCGCTTCCAACGGTTTATTTTTGGCAGCCTCGGGGGAAATAATCGCCGCGATCGCCCCAGCTTCAATCGCGGATCGCCAAAATTCACCGCCGTCCACCCGCGTCCCCGGCATCCCAATAAATACATCACCGGGCTGACAGGTTTTGCTGTTTGTAATCAACCTGTTGACGCTCGCTTCGAGGGCAGGATGATCGGCGATCGCGGAATCCAGAGAAACCGCCGCCAGTAAATCACGCAACTTAAATTCTGCTGCCATCGCTAAGCCCTCAAAACAAACTCACACCGCATAATTGCCGAAATTCTAGTGCAATTCCTGCGATTGCGCTGTGCCGGAATCCAGCCAATTCGAGCGCATCATCCCAACTATCTCTGAAGAACTATCCCTAAGGCTCTTTTTACCAGAAGGTAGTTAGCTGATTAAAGAATCGATTTGCATTGACTAATTAATAATAAATTCGGTTATTTTTTGTAAAGTGAATCGAGATAAATTCATGGCTATTCTCCATGATTTATTAAACTCCTATGTTACTCTCGTCGAGCTAGATTCCCGTTTCTAGAGAGCCCTTATTTCCTATGTCGAATAAGACCAAAGTTGGCAAGCCTAAAATTGCGATTTCCCATTTAGGGTGCGAGAAAAATCGCATTGATACGGAGCATATGTTGGGTTTGCTGTCGGAGGCGGGCTATGGGGTGGATGCGGATGATGATGCGTCCGACTACACCATTGTGAATACGTGCAGTTTTATTCAGGATGCGCGAGAAGAGTCGGTGCGGACCCTGGTGGAGCTGGCGGAGGCGGGCAAGAAAATTGTGGTGACCGGCTGCATGGCGCAGCATTTCCAGGGGCAGCTTTTGGAGGAGTTGCCGGAGGCTGTGGCCGTGGTGGGAACGGGGGATTACAACAAAATTGTGGAGGTAATTGAGCGGACGGAGCAGGGGGAGCGGGTGGAGCTGGTGACCCCGGAGCCTACCTATATTGCTGATGAAACGGTGCCGCGCTATCGCACCACGGCGGAGGGGACGGCTTATGTTCGCATTGCGGAGGGCTGTGATTATCGCTGTGCGTTTTGCATTATTCCTCACCTGCGCGGCAACCAGCGATCGCGATCCATTGAGTCCATCGTGGCGGAGGCGAAACGGCTAGCGGCGGAGGGAGTGCAGGAAATTATTTTGATTTCCCAAATCACCACCAATTACGGGAAAGATATTTATGGGAAGCCCATGTTGGCGGAGCTGTTGAGAGCATTGGGAGAAGTGGATGTGCCGTGGATTCGGATGCACTATGCCTATCCCACGGGGCTTACACCAAAAGTTATTGATGCAATTCGGGAAACGCCGAATGTGCTGCCCTATTTAGATTTGCCGTTGCAGCATTCCCATCCCCAGGTGCTGCGGTCTATGAATCGTCCCTGGCAGGCGGATGTCAATGATCGCACCATTGATCGCATTAAAGAAGCGCTGCCCGATGCCATTTTGCGTACCACTTTGATTGTGGGTTTCCCTGGCGAGACGGAGGAGCAGTTTGAGCATCTATATCAATTTATGGAACGCCACGAATTTGACCATGTGGGGGTTTTTACCTTTTCGGCGGAGGAGGGAACGGCGGCCTTTGATTTGCCCAATCAATTGCCCCAAGAGGTGATGAACCGGCGGCGGGCGGACCTGATGAAATTGCAGCAGCCTATTTCTCTGAAGCGCAATCAGGCTCAGGTGGGCAAGGTGGTGGATGTG
>JBCCTE010000318.1:0-4561 GCA_039198915.1 Cyanobacteria bacterium P01_D01_bin.73
ACGGCGGTGTCGAATACCACAAGCTTAGTGCTGACGGCTGGGATGGATGCCAGTACCGCCGCAAAAATGCTGGCGTAGACGACGGATGACGCCATGGAGCCGCTTTGATCGACGCACAGAATAATGTCCTTGAGGGCGGATCGCTTACGTCCGTAGCCAATTAGCCGCTCGGGAATAATGGTGCGGTAGCCGGGCTGGTAGTGGCGAAGGTTGGCGCGGATGGTGCGGTTCCAGTCGATTTCGTTGTGGCGGGGGCGATTATTGCGCTGACTGCGATTAAGGCTGCCCACCACCGCTTGCTGCATAGGGTTTTGGAGCTGGCGCAGCAGTTCGTCAACCACCTTACGCACCACCAACCGCGCCGTTTCCTTAGTGCGCTCGGGAATAACGCCGTTTAGCGACATTAGGTTTGCCACCAAATGCACATCCGCCTCCACCGCTGCCAGCATTTCCGGCTCCAGCAGCATTTGTTGTAGGTCCAGCCGTTCTAGGGCGTCCTGCTGCATAACCCGCACCACCGAGCTGGGAAAATATTCGCGAATATCCCCCAGCCAGCGAGCGACATTGGGTGCTGATTTACCTAGCCCACCGCTGCGTTTATTTGATGGATCATCGCCGTAAAGGGCGGCGAGGGCTTTGTCCATGGCTAAACTGCTTTTGCCCAGCACCTGTTCGGGGTTTCCAGTGCAGATGCCGTCTCCCTCTCCGCCGCCGAGGATCAGTCGCCAGCGGCGTAACCGTTCTGTATTGCGATCGCCTGTGGAAGTCGTGGAAGTCGTCGAAGTCATAGCTATCAGACTTATGAGGTCACCGATGGAGTTTGTAAGCCGAGAAGTTGAGCAATCAGAGGCAGGGCGGCGTCGGCGCGATCGCGATCGGTCTCCCGCTTTTCAACGGTTGTTTCTTGCCGCCCCAGCCGCACCCGTTCACCCATTTGGCGGAGTTCGGGGGCGCTGAATTCAGCAAAGGTGCGCCGCAGCAGGGGCACCAGCGCGGTGAAGGTTTCTGCTGATAGCCGGGTCACCCAATCGTCCAACACCTGCCAAATAGCATCGTCGTGAATCAACAAAAGCCCGCTGCCCTGCAAAAATCCCTCGACCCACGCCGCTGCCTGGGTGGGGTCAGTGGCTAAGGAAAGCGCTAACCCCAATCGTCTCGCCGCCTCGGGATGCTTGAATGTGCCCTCATCTAGCAGCAGCCGGCAGCAGCGCCCCGCCACCAAACCATGGAGATTTGAGCGATCGGCAAGCTGTTGCAGGGTGGTTAACCAGCTTTGCAGGTGCGAGTCTTGCTGGAGCAATTTCAGGGCGCTGTGGGTGCCGTCAATCTCCTTCACCATCTGGGCGGCAGCATCGTCATCAAGGGACGCACAGGCTCCCGGCAGCCCAATGCAGATGCGAGTCACCAGCCCGTCCACCACCTGGGCAACGGCGGCGCTGTCGGTTTGGCGCACATCGCGATATCGCAGCACATTTACCAACGGCGGGAGCGCTGCCATCAAATGGGTGACGTCACTGGCGATCGCCGCAATGTCCTGCAAATACTCAATCAAGGGTGGAATCACCGTGGTCAGCGCCGCTAGCAGCACCCGATCCAGCAGCTCCGTTAAATGGGCAAGGGTGGGAGCCGTTTCAGCCTTTGACTGCACCGCTGCCGTTGACGCCGCCTCCACCGTATTGCCCCAAACCCCTGCCTCAATCACCTTTAGGCTCAGCTCCGGGTCCCACCGCACTTCCCAAGCTTCCTTAAAAGTGCCCTTGCTCCGAGTGGACCGCACTTCACCCCAGGAAATTTCCAAAAGGTTCAGGCGGTGAAGCAGTTGCGATCGCTCCAAATCCAGCGGTTTTCGTAGGTCCAACGTCAGCAGCTTTTCGTTTGCCTGGGGCTTCAAGCGAAGGCGCTTTTGCAACTGCTGAAGATCCTGTTGTAGGGGCACCAGCGGCGTTTCAGGCGGGACCTGTCCTAGGCGATCGCTGACGATTAGCTTTTGGTGAATTAGCTCCATGGGGGGGGCGTCACCAAAGCAGAAGATGGTTTGCGCTGCCTCATTAAACTCGTCCAGGCTGGGTCGGGGAGAATCCCGCAGCGCCGCCAACGCTTCCGCCAGTCGCACCGCCTCAATCACGCTAGCGGAGGAAGCATCCAAATCCTGTTCCCGTAGCAGTCGCGCCACCCGAGTCATCCACCGAATCGCCGTTTGGCTGGAGCGATCGCCCGATCCCGTGGATTGCCATAAATGCTCGTACCATCCTGGCGAGGTAATGCCCGCTCCATAACCACTGCTGCTGGCGAGCCGTCCGTAGGTCCAGGGAATCCACGTGGCTTTCACCTTGAGTTTGGGCAACCCTTTCAGCAGCGCCCGGTCGTTCTTCTGGGTGGGCAATGGCTCTCGCAGGACGGGGGCGTGCCAGGCTCCACACACCACGGAGATCGCCTCAAATCCCTGCTTCTGTGCCCGGCGAATCGTTTGCCGCATATGGGCTTCCCGCTGGGCTTCCAGTCGGTCAAAGGGATTGTCCAGATCCGGCGGATGGGTCTTTTCCACCTCCTCGCGCAGGGCAGTCATCGCTTCCAAAATGGCGTCAAAAAGCGCGGTGCCGTCCTGGCGCTGCTCCACCAAGTGCTCCCACCAGCGTTCACTGTCGCTATAGCCCGCCGCTTCCGCCAGCCAGCTTAGAGGATCTCCAGGTAGCGATCGCCGCTGAGGTTCCGGGGGCTGCTCCGACTCTGGATTTTCCTCCCCACTCTCTGGTGCTTCTGATGCTTCTACCTCGGGTTTTTCAGCCTGTTCAGTTGCTTTTACCTCGGGTTGCTCAGTCTGTTCACTCCTAAGAGCCAGTCGATTGGTTTGGGGCAAGTCCATAAACCGCACGGGAATTTCCCGATCAAGCCCATAGCGCAGTGCTTGCCATTCCGGCGAAAACTCAGCGAAAGGATAGAAGGATGCCTGCTGAAGTTGGTCCGGGGCGTAAACCAGCAGTGCCACGGGGGGCTTCATCCCTGCCTGGGCAATTAAGGGCAGCGCTGCATCCGCTTCGGGCGGTCCCTCAACGAGGACGATATCGGGCTGGAGGTCCTGGAGCGATCGCGCCAAACTCCGTGCGGACCCCGGTCCATGGTGGCGAATGCCGAAAACAGTAACGGTCATATGCGTCCCCCGTTAACCCAGCTCGCGGCAGGCTTTGTACAAATCGCGCCAGTCGTCCCGATCCTTCACCACCGTCTCCAAATATTCCTTCCAAACCACCGCATCCTGCACCGGGTCTTTAACGATCGCCCCATAAACCCCCGCCGCCAAATCGTCAGCGCTCAGACTACCGTCACCAAAGTGCGCCGCTAGAGCCATCCCACTGCTGACTACGGAAATCGCCTCGGCAGTGCTAAGGGTGCCGCTAGGGGATTTCACCTTGACTTTGCCATCTTCAGTAACGCCACTGCGCAACTCTCGGAAGATGGTAACCACCCGACGAATTTCCGTTAGGGCAGGAGCTTCGGCGGGCAATTCCAGGGCACGCCCCAAACTTTCAACTCGCTTTTCTACGATTTGCACCTCCTCATCGGCACTGTTGGGAACGGGTAAAATTACCGTATTGAAACGACGCTTTAGGGCGCTGGATAGCTCATTCACTCCTTTGTCACGATTGTTGGCGGTGGCAATCAGGTTAAATCCTTTGACCGCCTGCACCTCTTCCCCCAGCTCGGCGATCGGCAGAGTTTTCTCCGACAGAACGGTAATCAGCGTGTCCTGTACATCGGCGGGAATCCGAGTAAGCTCCTCCACCCGAGCGATTTTTCCGTCAGACATGGCGTTCATCAGCGGACTAGGGACGATCGCCTGGGGAGACGGTCCTTTCGCCAGCAGCTCGGCATAGTTCCAGCCATAGCGGATCGCCTCTTCGCTAGTGCCCGCCGTGCCCTGAATCAGCCGGGTGGAATCGCCAGAAATCGCTGCCGCCAAATGCTCCGACACCCAGGATTTACCGGTACCAGGAATGCCGTAAAGCAGTAAAGCTCGATCAGTGGCTAGGGTTGCGATCGCCACTTCCATCAGTCGCCGCTGTCCCACATACTTAGGCGAAATTTCCGTATCGCCCACAGTTCCGCCCATCAGATAGGTCGCCACTGCCCAGGGGGATAGTTCCCAGTTTGGAGGGCGCTGGCGATCGTCGGCGTCAGCTAACGCAGCGAGTTCCGTCGCAAACTGTTCTTCAGCATGCCGCCGTAAAGTCGTTGTCGCAGAATCGGGGGATGTTGTGGCTGATTTAGCGGATTTAGTCGATTTGGATTTAGCCGATTTAGATCTAGTCACTGGCACCGTGAACCTCTAGAAACAACGTGAAATAAGACAGACTCAAGCTACTTGCCAGTCTGAAGAGCGTTATGGATCTCCCGCCGGAAATTCAGAGCGCGTTGCAGCTCCGAAAATTTGTCTTTCCAGTGGGAAGACTCAAAATTTTTGTCGGTGATTTTTTGCAGCGCCGCCTCCACATCCGGTGTCAAATCTGGATGCTCTTCCAACATCAGTGCAATTACACCGCTTGTGACGGCCGTTGCTTGTGAT
>JBCCTE010000319.1:0-4547 GCA_039198915.1 Cyanobacteria bacterium P01_D01_bin.73
CCGGAGTTGGACTTACCGCCAATGCGGTTCATGGCGATCGCCAACACCTCGTGGGCTTCCGGCGACAGCGCTCCTAGGGACATTCCGCCAGTGCAGAATTTTTCGAGGATATTTTCCACCGGCTCCACTTCGTCGATGCTGATGGACGGGCGATCGCTCTTAAAGTCCAGCAGATCCCGCAGGGTCGCAACAGGCTGCCCGTGCAGGTTGTTCTTATAAAGCTCGTAGTGGTCGTAGGCCTCCTGCGGCACGCCCCCATCCTTGGTCTGCATCTCAAAGCTACGAACCGCCTTGTGCAGCTCTCGGGACATGGTCGGCGAGTTGGCATGATATTCCGCGCCCTTGCGGCACTGGATAAAGCCCATGTTTTCCAGCCGCTTGGCGGTCAATGCCGGGAATGCCGACGCGTGGAAGCCCATGGTCTCGCGGGCCAAATCTTCCACCGTCAAGCCGCCAATGCGAGACGTGGTGCCCACAAACGCCAGCTTCACCAGGGACCGATCCAAACCGATCGCCTCAAAAATCTGCGCTCCGTGGTAGCTCGCCAGCAGCGAAATTCCCATCTTCGACAGAATCTTGAACAGACCCGCCTCCACTGCCTTGCAGTAGTTCGCCTGGGCCTCCGCTGCCGTCAAATTCGGCATCCGCTCCTGCTTAATCAGCTTCTGAGTCTTAGGCGATGCCAACCAGTGACGCACCGACTCCAGGGTCAGATACGGGCAAACGGCGCTCGCTCCAAAGCCCACCATACAGGCAAAGTGGTGGGTGCTCCAGCACTGGGCCGTTTCCGCCACCAAGGACGCCTTCATCCGTAGTCCCTGGCGAATCAAGTAGTGGTGCACCGAGCCCACAGCCACCAGCGGCGGAATGTAGGTCTTATCTGCAGACAACTCCTCGGCGCGATCGCTCAGAATCAAAATCTCGGCGCCGTTGTTAATCGCCTCTGCTGCCTTTTCGCAAAGCTCAGCGATCGCCGCCTCCAATCCCGCCGGACCACCGGCCGTACTGTACAGCGTGGACACCGTAGCGGTATTTAGCCCAGAATTGCGCACCTGCTCCAGACCCGCCTCACTCAGAGCCGGCGACTTGAGCTTCACCATGCGCGCCCCTTCCGGCTGAATCTTCAGCGGATTCGGACGCCGTCCCAGATGCATTTCCAGGGACATCACCAAATTCTCCCGCAGGGGATCAATGGGCGGGTTAGTGACCTGAGCAAAGCGCTGCTTGAAGTAGTCGAATAATAAGTGATTCTTCGACGACAGCACCGCTAGTGGAATATCGTCACCCATGCAATAGGTGGGCTCCTTACCCTGGGTCGCCATGGAGGAAATCACCATATCCAAGTCTTCAGCGGTATAGCCAAAGGCAATCTGCTTCTTAAGCAGGTTTTCCTCATCCAGGCAAAGCTCATCAGTAAAGTCAGGCTTATCCACCACTCGCTGGTGCTCCTTCAGCCACTCACCGTAGGGATGCTTGCGAGCCACCTGCTCCTTCAGATCCCAGTTACGTAGAACTTCGTTAGTTTCCAAGTTCACGGCGATCGCCTGCCCCGGTCCCAAGCGTCCCTTCTCAACCACCGTGGACTCATCCACTGGCACCGTGCCCGCCTCAGAACCCACAATCACAAAATCATCAGCCGTGATGCAGTAGCGCGCCGGACGCAAACCGTTCCGATCCAGAGCCGCACCGATCATCTTGCCGTCACTAAAAGCCAACAACGCCGGACCATCCCAAGGCTCCTGAATGCCACGGCAATAGTCGTAATAGTCAACAATCTCCGGATGGTCTGCCAAATCCGGCTGGTTTTGGTAGGCTTCCGGCACCATTAGCGTGATCGCTTCAACCAAACTCCGCCCGGAACGCACCATCAGCTCCAAAGTGTTGTCCAAGTTAGCCGAGTCACTATTTTCATAGCTCACCACCGGCTTCAAGGTATTCAGGGTCTTGTCGTCCCACTCGGGGTGATCCAGATCCGCCTGGCGAGCCAGCGTCCAGTTTAGGTTCCCCAGCAGCGTATTAATCTCACCGTTGTGGCCCAGCAATCTCATAGGCTGTGCTAACGGCCACTTCGGCATGGTGTTGGTACTGAAGCGACGGTGGTATAGCGCGAAGGAGCTGACGTAGGCTTCGTTGGTCAAATCCTGATAAAACTGCGCCAGTACCTCCGACTGGACCATGCCCTTATAAACGATGGTGCGTGAGGACAGGGAGCACATGTAATACCCCAGGGACTGCCCCGATACCACCTTGTCGTCTTTGCCTAACATGGTGACGACGGCATTACCGATGCGGCGGCGAATGCGGTACAGCTCAGCTTCTAGGCGATCACCGGACCATCCCTTCTCCTCAGGTACCCCAACGATTACCTGTTCAATATTGGGTAAGTTATCCCGCGCCTGCTCTCCCAAAACTTCCGGGGCCGTTGGCACCAATCGCCACGCCACCAGCTCCAATCCTTCATCTGTAAGCACATTGGCGATCGCCGCCTTAGCCTTCGCCGCCGACAACGGCTTCTGGGGCAAGAACACCATTCCTACCGCAGCGCGATTGCGATCAAAAGACTCCTCTTCCTCTGCCTCAACCCACGCCTCCAGCAAATCCCAAGGGATCGCCGTCATCATCCCAGCACCGTCTCCAGACACCCGGTCCGCGCTACACCCACCTCGGTGCTCCATACAACCCAGCGCGATCGCCGCCTTTTTCACCAAATCGTGGCTAGCGATCCCCTGTTTCTGCGCAATAAACCCAACACCACAGGCATCGCGCTCCTCCACAATGGCGCGAGGTCCCTGCTCTGGCATCGGCGGCAGAATCTCTCGACACTGGGTCATGACGTCAGATGAATTATTCGGAGTCGTTGCGTTCACGGGTATGTTGCGATCGCTCATAGTGGTTCTCGTTTCACAGGTGTTTGAGTGTAACAATTGAGGCAAATTCTGACAGCTACCCATCAGAAACTCGACCCAATTTGTGAAGAAATCATTGTTATCCCCTTGAGCATTAAGGGAAATAGTTATGGTTAGGCAAGGAAACTATTATTAGCCCTATAGCTCAACTCTAAAGTTCAGCGTTTTAAAGCCTGGTACTAACGATTTAGATAAAGCGACCTGGGCGAAAAACGGATTGGACAACGGACTAGGTCGGCTGTGTGGTTAAAGCACATAACATCAGTTGAAAGTGACTTGCCAAGAGGAAGACGCTTTCACTGTTTCGAAGCAATAAGTCTTCAGTAGTATTTTATTATCTGACAGTTTGGGTGCAACGGTGTGTAGTCACCAATACGCCACATTTGGTCCAGACACTTCGGTCCAGGCGTTTTGGCCCGGACGCCTAACCAAGCCTTTGACCCGGCATTAACCTAGCGGTTCGACCGGTGGTGTCTTGCCTCAAATCGTAAAACGCTCACGATGATCAAGCGGCCAAAAGGTTAAGCACCTCTATTGGCAGCCCGTCGGAGTCCGCAATAAAGGTAACCTCATAAACCCCAGTGCCAATCATTTGCTGACAAGGGGGAAGCAAGACTTTTAAGGGGTCCAGGGGAATCCCTCGGTCCTGTAGGGTGCTGATGCAATTTTGAAAATCCTCCAACCACTGAGGCAGACCTGGCGCTGGCATGCCGTCCGCTACAGTGCTGCTGAAGCGCGGACAGTGGCGAAGGTCTAGGGATAAATGATAATAACCGACGTAGCTTTCATCTGCAAAGGGATCTTGCGGGGGCGCTGGATTGGGAACCTGAACTAGCTCTAAGCGCCCCTGCCACCCCTCCAGCCAGCAGGCTAGGGTCATTCCCGTGGTAAAGCGCTCGGTAACCGAGAATCCCAGGGCTTCATAGAAGGCGATCGCCCGATGAATATCCGCAGTGCGAATCGAAACATGGTGCACTTGTTTTCCCTCCCAACATCCCGAGCCGCCTCAAGTCTTTGGACTATTTTGGGCTATTCAAACATTCGAAAGTAGGGATAGCGGGCTGGTAGACCAACCTCTTTCTCCAATGAGAAATTAATCACGCCCCAGCGGGGATCGCTGTCATCATTATTGAAGGTGACAGGCAAACCGTAGAGACGTAGGGGAGAAGCGGATTGCCCTGGAGGTTGCTCTTCAGCTGAGGCTGCGGGGCGATCACCTGCGGTTGTGGAAGAACCACCATTTGCAGCTTCCCTCCGTTTCAAATCCTTTCCATCGAAGGAGGGTGGCACCCCCGAGTACAGAGACTGAGTCGCCATTACCTGTCGGTTGTAGCGCTCCAAGTAGGCACTAATCAAAGGCTTATAACGGCGAGCGACAATAATTTGGGTGGCACGGAAGCCCTCCGTATACAGCCGATCCAGCGCCTCATGAATTTCAAAACGGATACCGTCAGGATGGGTATGCTGGCGATACCAATCAACCTCCCACTCTCGCCAGCAGCGATTGTACTGAAGATGCACAACGTCACGGGTCACGGGATTCGCCTCAAACGCCCCGTGACGCTGACACAGGTAGGTATCGGTTAATGTGAGGGCGGAAATGGTTTGGCGACAGTGGGGGCACTGAATTTCAGGACCAAA
>JBCCTE010000320.1:0-4546 GCA_039198915.1 Cyanobacteria bacterium P01_D01_bin.73
AATCCCTTCTTCAGTATCTAGATCAATGCCATCGGTGTTCAAGTTGCCCAAGCCGGTGCCGGTGCCGCCCAAAGCGAAGGTGCTGCGGGGGTCGTAACCGTTGATGTAGGTAAGGTTGAACTTGAAGTTCTTAGAGGGCTGGATCTTAACGTTTGCCAGAGCGGAGTAGTTACCGTTGAACAAGCCGCGACCTTCAGCGGGGTCGTTACCACCACGAGCCAAGTAGCCAGCGTTCAGGGTAATCGCGTCGCTGACCTTGTAGTTCAGACCAACACCCTGACCACCCAAGCCTAAGCGGAAGATGGGATTACGCTCAGCGAAGCGAGACAGGGCACCATTAGCACCACCACCAGCCTCCAAGCCAGGGTTCATGGTGTCCAGGTAGAAGTGGTGACCACCCAGGCTAGCCATAGCGGTCACGGTCAGCTTGTCGCCGACGGGGAACTTGTAGTGCAAGCGATCCACACGGAAAACGTTGTCGCCAGGACCGTCGAAGGCAAAACGACCTTCGTTGGTGCCGATTTCGCTAGCGAAGGAATTGCCAATGTTACCGGTGGTCAGACGGGTGAACAGCTTGTCCTTACCGGTGAAGCTGGTAACCAACTGCAAACGAACCCGGTGAGCAAAGACGGTCTGGGAATCGTCGTCATCGGTGAAGCTATCAGCCAGGTTGAACACAACCTCACCGACTAGCTTGGTGGTGGTGGAGAACTGATTGGCTTCTAGCTCAGTGGTGCGAGCTTCCAGTACATCCACACGACCGCGAAGTTCTGCTAGCTCAGCAGCAAATTCCTCTTGTAGCCGTTGCAGGGTCTTCAAATCCTCCTTCGTTGCCAGAGGATCGGTTGCAGCTGCAATCAGCTCATTAACGCGATCCAAGCAAGCGTTTAGACCGGCGGCAAATTCATAACGGGTTAGAGCGCGGTTGCCAAGATAAACTCCGCTGGGATAACCAGCAATACAGCCGTAGCGCTCAACCAAGGATTGGAGTGCCTGGAAGGCCCAGTCGGTCGGGCGGACATCAGACAGCTGGGAAACGGAGGTAACCTGCTCCATTCCCGGAATAGCACTGACGCTATCTAGATACTCGACGTCTAGGAATTCAGACGCCGGTGCTTCTTCGGTGGCTTCCGCAGTAACTTCTACTTGCTCTGCACGAACGGGCTCAATCGCCGCGATCGCCGCGGTGGCTGCTGTCAGTGCAGCCAAACCTAGCCGACCGATCTGCATATTCAATACACGTTTCATTTAATAACCTCGAACTCACTCCTCACTAGTACGTGCGGTCTACACAAGATAGCGGCTTTCGTCTGGTACGGCGACCCCAAAATGCGATCACTTTGCTCCAAAGTCACTAGGCCATAACCGATCAAAAGATTAGATTAGGCTCTAGCAACTTGACTCAAAATTTTCGCTGTAGATCCGCAAACATTACTTAACACCTACGCTGTGCAAAGCTTACGTGCAGGGTCAGGTTATCAGCCTCAAGAAAGCCTGAATGTGGTCTTGGTAACCAAAATTCTATTTTCTTAACGTAACCATTACAGTACGGCATTAGCAGGTTGCAAGATGCGAATGCTTTTCCCATGCTGTGTCTTGGGTGAAGTGTACTGCCGAAGGTCCGAGGTCGCTCTGCTATCAGATTTAGGATTTAATTGACAGCAGCCTCTAATGATAGGAAAACAGCAGGAGTACTGATGGCATCTAAGCGCGTTATCAAGACTGGCAAAGCGCCCAATCCAGTGGGTCCCTACAATCAGGCGATCGCCGCCCAGGGAGAGATGGTATTTGCGTCGGGGCAGATTGCCATAGACCCTGCCACCAATACCTTGGCGCACGAGGGGGATGTGGAAAAGCAAACTGCGTTGGTGATGAGCAATTTGGCGGCCGTTTTGTCTGCGGCCGGGGCAACCTTTGCCGACGTGGTGAAAACCACAATCTTTTTGGCGGATATGAACGACTTTGCCGCAGTAAATGGCGTTTACGCTCAGTCCTTTGATGAGGCTACGGCTCCGGCCCGAGCGACAGTTCAAGTGGCGCGGCTGCCTAAGGATGTTTTGGTGGAAATTGACTGCATCGCGGTTGTTTAGAAACTGCTGACACAGTCAAGATAGTTATTCCGTTAACCGGTCTTCGACTGCTCTCAGTCAATTGCCTCAGTTAGTTAATGGCGATTGTCTGGGAGCTGCCTTTATCGGGAAATGTTGCATCATACTCGTCCTGAAGGTCGTCAAGTTCTTCCAGGGCCTGGTTTACGTCCAAGCGCAGTGAGCCTAGGTCAGGCGTTTCGAGGAGATTTACTAACCAGTCGCGTTGTTCTAGGACGGTGTTGATCTTGTCTTTCAGAGCTTGGGTTTCCATATATTTACCGAATATGGTTAGCGGGCGCGGTTATTCACCCCTTAATAAAAATATACGGATTCGCTAGCTAAAAATAGCGTTTGGCGAAATTAAGCAATCAGGAAAAGCTATTGGGGCGATCGCCTCGCCGGTATTTTCTAGTGATCGCTGCTCTTGATAGGTGCCATCGTTAGGTGATCGAAACACTTCCAGCCGCCGATTCTGCAAATCCACGACCCAATATTCAGGAATGCCCGACCGTGCGTACAAATCTCGTTTGCGCGTCAAATCCGTTTGCAGCGTTGACTTCGAAATTTCTATTACCAGAAAAATATCTTCAACGCGAGGATGGTGGGAGAGATAAGGCACCTTCGCCGGATTGACTACAGCGATGTCTGGCTCTGGTTCCGAGTTAGCAAGCTCTATGGGGCGAGCTTCTCGGATCCAGGCGCGATCGCCCAATTTTCGCCGCAATATCATTGCCAGGGTTTCTCCTCGCCCGGCGTGTTCCGGTCCTTCTGGAACCATCTCGACAATATCTCCATCAATTAGCTCCACCCGCCGCTCTGCCAGCAAGCCAGCGTCTACCATCCGGTGGTAATCATCCAATGACCATTTGGCAAGAGTTAAAGTCATGGCGAAAAAGTCGGTGCACGGTTTAACGTTTCAATTTTACCGCCACTGCATTTTCAAGGAATTAGCCATTTAGCAGGGCTTCCACAAATTCGTAGCTGGAAAAGGGACGGAGATCTTCAACCTTTTCCCCTGCGCCAATAAAGCGGATGGGCAGTCGTAATTGTTGGGCTACCGCGATCGCCACACCACCCTTTGCCGTTCCATCCAGCTTGGTCAACACCACGCCGCTCAAGTTTGCCGCCTCGGCAAATAACTTCGCCTGCTGCAAGCCATTTTGCCCCAACGTCGCATCCAGAACTAGCAACGACTCAATATGAGTTCCCGGCGCTTTCTTGTCAACAATGCGCCGCATCTTGCTCAGCTCGTCCATCAAATTCTTCTTGTTTTGCAAGCGCCCCGCCGTATCCACCAACAGCAGCTCCACATCACGGGACTGAGCCGCGCTGATGGCGTCAAACACCACCGCCGCCGGGTCCGTATTTTGCCCTGGGTTTGCGATCACCTCCACGCCCGATCGCCGCCCCCATTCCTGCACCTGCTCAACCGCCGCAGCTCGGAAGGTATCCGCCGCTGCAATCAGGCATCGATAGTCTGACTTGGTTGCCAGGCGGGCAAGCTTACCGATGGTTGTGGTCTTACCTGCACCGTTGACGCCGGTCATTAGCCAAATATTGAGTTGATCCTTTTCCGGTACCAGCATCGGAATCATAGTCGGATCATCTTCCGGCTTCCGGGCTGGCTCGTCTAGCAAATCCCGCAGGATTTTTTTCAGGTAGGCGATCGCCTCATCAGGGGGCAACACCTCCTCGCGCAATTTCTCCTGAAGCGCCTCAATAATCAGGTCCGTCGCCGTAACGCCCACGTCCGCTTGCAGCAACAGCGCCTCAATTTCCTCGATCGCCTCATCGTTAAGCGGTCCCTGTCCAAAGACATTTTTGAGGTCGTTGACCAGCCCCTGGCGCGTTTTATCTAGACCACGTCGCAGTTGATTTAGCCAGGAAATTTCCTCAATGGAAACATCCTCCGGCCGCCGTCCCTGGGCAGCCAAAATTTCTGCTGACCAGATGAAATTCTCGTCAAACTCAATAATCGGTTCCGGCGGCTCTTCCTCCTCTTCCACCGGCTCCGGCTCCGGAACGATCGCCTCAGCCCGCACCCGCTCTAACCGCTCTTCCCGTTCCGCTTCTGCCCGCTCCAGGAATGAAACCGGTGCAGCAGCTTCCTCAAATTCTTCAGCCACCTCAACCGTCTCAGTCACCGCCTCTTCCGCAGCGGTCTCCAGAACGGGCGCAGCGGTTTCAGCGACCGACTCCACCACTGCCGGTGTCTCAACAGGTGTCTCAGCGACGGTTTCAGTTGCTTCTTCTACGGCTACTTCTGTAACGGTCTCTTCAGCCGCAGGGACTTCCTGCACTGCTTCAGATTCTGCTACCGGTGCAGATTTAGTTTCTGGTTGCTCAGTTGGCTCTGGGGCGATCGCCGCCTCAGTAGCCTCCATTTCTTGAGGTGCTTCTACCGGCTCAGCGGCTTCATCACTGACTACCGGTTCTACGATCTCGGGCGCGGCTTC
>JBCCTE010000321.1:0-4544 GCA_039198915.1 Cyanobacteria bacterium P01_D01_bin.73
AGAAAATCGAACAATCATCTCTTCATCAAGTTGGTCATTAACAAAGGCACAAACCGCTTGATGATCTTTCGCCAGGGCTACGGTTTCTTTATCAAGCTGGCACTCTAAAAAAGTTAGGCTATGGCGATCATCTGATGCCAGCTTTCTATTTGCTCGCTCCAGGAAATCATGATCATAGGATTTGGCACTAAAAACAGCTACTTTCATGGTTGCAAGGTCGATAACGCCATAAATATGCGGAATTTTGTAGGTGAGAAATTTTCGATAAGATAGCGCTTAGACTTCAATCTAGCTGAAGTTTTATTCGTTTATTTATTTGCCATTAAACTTGAAGTTAAACAGAATAATTTTTCTGCTATCTATTAATATCTTAGCTCGATACTTTATCTTTCAGAATCAGCTTTCTACCCTTTAAACCCTACATAACCTGAATATTTCATTGACATTTCAGCGATCGCAACGCGATCAGTTTGTTGAAAAGCGGATTCAGTGATTGGTTGATTGATCTTGATCCAGAAGTGATTTTGTAGAGCCTGGAGTGATGAGTGTGTCGACTTACTGATGTTGATGAATCTTGTCTAAACATTGACAGGCTCTCGACCTGTTGGTGATAATCAGGGGTCGTTTGGCGACCATGGCCTTAAGCAGTCAGTTTTGGGTAAGTGGTCTCCTTCTGAGGCTCCCGAAGCTGGCGGAGCGGTGCAGAATTGATATCGAGCTCGATGACTAAGTTATTGGCCACATGCTGATTGATAGCTGAAAGCGGACCTTGACTGAAACCAGGCTGACTGTGCTGAGCAGCGCCATTGCACCTATCTGACAGTAGAAGAAAGCCGTTTTTCGCGTCCCGATTTTCCTTTCCCATTGCCGCTTGGCGCTGGGATGTAATCATCGCGGACGGGCATTTTACATGTCCAAATTTTTGTCAATATCATTGAGCGAATCAGACCGTTGGCTAACGTTGTAGTAATTGGTGCCCAGTGGGGCGACGAAGGGAAAGGCAAAATCACCGACCTGTTGAGTCGTTCGGCAGATTTGGTCGTTCGCTATCAGGGCGGCGTAAATGCCGGTCACACGGTCGTGGTTAACGACCAGACTTTTAAGTTGCACCTAATCCCGTCTGGAATTCTTTACAAGAGTACGGACTGCATTATTGGTTCTGGGACGGTGATCGACCCTGAGATTCTAATTGGAGAGTTGGATCAGCTCGCTGAGCTGGGAATCTCTGCGGAGAATCTGTATATTTCCGATGCGGCTCATGTGACCATGCCTTACCATCGCCTGATGGACCAGGCTGCGGAGGAGATGCGTGGCGCGAAGAAGATTGGAACCACGCGACGCGGTATTGGTCCGACCTACGCTGATAAGTCTGAGCGTAATGGTATTCGCATGATGGATTTGGTGGACGCGGAGGGGCTGCCGGATCGTCTGCGTTGGACCATTAAGACGAAGAATACGATTCTTGAGAAGCTTTACGATTTGCCGCCGTTGGAACCTGAGGCGGTGATTGATCAGTACTTGGCGTTTGGCGATCGCCTGCGTCCCCACGTTATCGATGCGTCCCTGGCGATCGCCAAGGCGGTGCGTAGTAAGCGCAATATTCTATTTGAAGGGGCTCAGGGCACGCTGCTGGACCTGGATCACGGTACCTACCCCTACGTAACGTCCTCTAATCCGGTGGCTGGCGGTGCCTGTATCGGAGCCGGCGTAGGTCCGACGATTATCGACCGGGTGATTGGGGTTGCGAAGGCTTACACCACGCGGGTGGGTGAGGGACCGTTCCCGACAGAAGGCAAAGACGCCATTGGTCAGCATCTGCGCGATCGCGGTGCTGAGTTTGGGACGACCACTGGGCGCGATCGCCGCTGTGGCTGGTTCGACGGCGTTATCGGTCGCTATGCCGTACGCATCAACGGACTGGACTGCCTAGCCATTACCAAGCTCGACGTTCTGGACGAGCTAGACGAAATCAAAGTGTGCACCGCCTATGAGCTAGACGGCGAGCAGACCACTGATTTCCCAAGAGGTGACAGCAAGCTTGCCCGATGCGTACCGGTATACAAGACCTTCCCCGGTTGGAAAACTTCCACCACCGAGTGCCGCAAGTTAGAAGACTTGCCCAAGCAAGCGCTAACCTACCTCAAGTTCTTGGCGGAATTGATGGAGGTCCCGATCGCGATCGTCTCCCTAGGCGCAAGCCGCGATCAAACCATCGTTGTCGAAGACCCCATCCACGGTCCTAAGCGAGCCTTGCTCTACGAAAACGGTACCCCCGAGTCTTTGACCGTTTAACTTCCGTTCGTTTTTTGGCATTTGTTTTTTACTTGCTTGAGTCGCAGTAAATTTCAATTTCGGCAAGCTTGACCGCAGGTCTTTTGATATTGTGGTGAAGTTTGACCGTCTTCAGGTTACAATTCCAGTCCCTGCGGAATACGGTTGCGGTGCTTCGCTTTCATCAAAGCGCGGGTTAAATATCCACCGTCACTTACACCATTTAAGTCCAAAGCTTTAAGTTCAAAGCTATTAATCCAAAGCAATCAGTCTCGAGAACATCATGGAACTTTCGATTGAATGTCAAGCCCGCGTTGAAGGTAGCAAGCCCAAAGCCATCCGCCGCGAAGGTCTGATTCCGGCAAACCTATACGGTCACGACGGCACCGAATCAATGCTGTTGACCGTAGACGCCCACAAGCTAGGCTTTTTGATTCGCGACGCCAAAGTAGGCGAGACGCCCATTAAGGTTTCAGTACCCGACTTGAAGTGGGATGGAACCGCCGTGCTTCAGGAAGTGCAGTCCCACCCTTGGAAGAAAGGAAACTATTACCACGTCAGTTTCTTCGTCAAGGAAGGCTAAATCCTTGAGATCAAGTCCTAGGCTTAGTGGGTCAGGTCGTTCGACTCAACTAGCCCTGACTAGAGCAAGAGCGTTTAAATAAAACTCAGCCCCTTCTGCCAACTGGCGGGAGAGGCTTTGTTATTTGGGGCCACTTAACGACCAATGGTTGGTGAAACTGCCGCTTTTCTGCCGAATTTCCCGGCGGGTAATTGATCTGGAGCTTATCCTGCGGTTTCAGTGGCACTAAAGAGGGTTAAGGGCAGATGGCCGTAGAGAGGAGCAATATCGGGATACTCAACGGATCGGTAGGATAGGAGCACGCCGCGATGGTTATTTTCGTAGGTGCTGACGTAGAACAGTCCGCTTTGAAGATTGCACTTCATGTAGACCCCTGTACTGTCGTTGAGGTTGCCCCGCAAATCAGGACCGTTGCCCGGCAGTTCATAGTTTAAGCCCGCCGCGTATTGATTCAATGCTTGCAGCGCCTCGTCTAGGTTGTCGGCGCAAATACCGAAGATGCAGGTGTCGGTAATTTGAGCCAAAACCTGGAGCGATCGCTGAATTAGGACACACTGTTCTGCCGATAAAGCTGGCACCGTGTCAAGACCGTTGAAGGCTGCTAAGACCTGCTGGGCTTCTTCAAAGGTCAATGTTGTCTGACGCGGGGCAGAAGATTGGCTCATAGGAAACAACGAAGATAAGGCATTAAAGTCTAGCAAGGGGAAGGCGATCGCCTATTGGGAAGCATAGCGCTCTGGCACGGCGAGTTTCCGACAATTAGACTACTGGGTAATTCTAGGTTAGCGATAGTCAGCGATCACCGCAGAATAGCTATTTGTACAAGCCATTCGCACGAGATACTGCGCTCAATGAGACGCCGTTCCAAACTCTACTCCAGATGCACACCCTAATCCTGACAGAAAGGTTAGCCTAAGCTATATTTCCCCAAAAGCCGCCACCAACACGACAGGTTAGTTCATCCCGAACATGGCCTTGGCGATCACGGCAAACACACCGAATCCCCCATGCAGTGCGTCACCTCGGCCCAGCAACTTATTTTGATACGTTTGCTTAAAGGGCGATCGCCGCAACCCCATTTCTAGGATCAAATTTGAGACGTGATTTTTAAGATAATTGGGTCTTGAAATCGAGCTTAGGGACTCATCTTTGAGATTTTACTTTCTGAGACTTTACCGTTGCCATGAGTGATATTGGAACGACTTCAACGATGCCCCCAAGCCGTACGCGATACACATTGCAGTGGATTCGCCACATGACTGAGGTGACGATTGAGGAATGGAATGCCTTGGCAAAACCATTAGCAACGCCCTTTCTAGAGTGGGAGTGGCTAAATAATCTGGAAACGTCGGGGAGCGCGGTGCCGAAGGAAGGATGGCTGCCAACCCATCTGACGGTACGTCGCGACGACAAACTTGTTGCGGCAGCTCCGCTGTATCTCAAGGGCCACAGCTATGGTGAGTTTGTTTTCGACCACCAGTGGGCAGACTTAAGCTATCGGCTAGGAATAGAATACTATCCGAAAATGTTAGGAATGGCGCCGTTTACTCCAGCGGAAGGCTACCGATTTTTAATTGGTTTATCGGAAGACGAGGCAGCCATAACTCAGATTATGGTGTCTGAAATTGATCGTTTTTGCGATAGAAATAATGTTTCCGGCTGCCATTTTCTGTTTGTAGATCCTCAATGG
>JBCCTE010000322.1:0-4542 GCA_039198915.1 Cyanobacteria bacterium P01_D01_bin.73
AGTTAGCCAAAAACATCGCGATCGCCCTTCCCATCGTCAACGTACTGGCAGGAGGGGCACCTGATCGTCCGCCTCGTTAGCCCTCAACACAAAACAAGGGTCGCCGGATTTCCCAACATAGGGAAGTCCAGCGACCCTTGAAACGATTAAGCAGTGCTCTCCCTGTCATAGAGAGAAGTCGCTATTACCCAAGATTAAAACTCGGTGTCAGCAGCGTTGGGGTATCAGCCTAGAACACAAACGTTGTGCGCACCGTGCCAATTACAACATCGTCGTTATCGTCATCTTGGTTGGGGTTGAACTGCCAAATCAAACCAGGAGTGATCGAGATGAAGTCGTTGATTTGATACTTATAGAACGCTTCCAAGTGGAAAGGGATATCAGAATCAAAATCGTCGTCGTCGATTTCAGTCACATAGGGCTGAGCACCGAAGAACAATCCACCCAGGCTACCTTCACGTCCCAAGTCAGGCAGCGCCAGACCCAAAGCGTAGTAAAGGATGTCCGCATCATCAAAATCGTCATCCGTTGTGGAATTGACATTGGTGTATCCGAAGAATCCCGTCAACGCCACCTTGGGGTTGAACTGGTAATAACCCTGGATACCAACGGAGTTGGTGGTGGAAGGGTCAAGCTTGGGACCGTTGTTTGCTAGGAAGGTTCCGGTAAAACCATTGCCAAATCCAGCATTGTCAAAGGCAAACTCACCCTCGCCAAAGTAGGCGTGGACAAAGGTCAGACCCAAGCCCAAGCGGCTGTCGTCAGACACGTAGGTCAACTGCGCCGCAGCGGAGTAGTTCCCGTTGAACAGGCCGGCACCTTCGCTAGGGTCAGCACCTTCACCAGCTAGGTAGCCTACGCCAAAGGTAACGTTGTCGTTGAAGGAATAGTTGACACCAAGACCAGCACCACCGCCGATGCGATAGATCGGACTACGCTGAGCAAACGCCGACAGAGAGCCGCTGCCGCCATCGAAGTCTTCAAAGTAAGGGCTCAAGGTGTTGAACTGGTCATCCCAGATACCAGCGTTACCGGAGACGATAAAGTAAAGCTTGTCTCCTACAGGGAACTGGTATTGCAGGGTATCTAGACCAAAGGTGTTCCCGGTGTCACCAAAGACTTGGCTGGTTAGGGTTGCTTCACCATTGTCACCGAAAGTCTGAGCATTACCTGCCTGAAGGCGAGTAATCAAGATATCGTCGCCGGTGAAGCTGGTGTTGAAGTTCAGGCGAGTCCGCTGTTGGAAAACTACCTGCTCGCTATCGTCACCAAAAATGGAGTCGTTACCGGAGCTGGCAGCGGCGAGGCTGAAGATCACCTCACCGGTCAGCTTGGTCGTGGTGGAAAACTGATTTTTCTCGATGAAGGCAATGCGACCTTCCAGGCTGTCCACGCGACCCCGCAGCGTTGCTAGCTCGGAGCCAAACTCCTCTTGCAATCGGGATAGGACTTCTAGGTCAGCCTTGCTTGCTAGGGGGGCCGTTGATGCTGCGATTAACTCATTGACGCGCTCCAAGCAGGCATTCAAACCGGCGGCAAACTCGTAGCGAGTCATGGCGCGGTTGCCTAGGTAAACGCCACTGGGATAACCGGCGATGCAGCCGTAGCGTTCTACCAAAGACTGCAATGCTTGAAATGCCCAGTCGGTGGGACGTACATCCGATAGCTGAGAGACAGATGTGACCTGGTCGACTTCAGGACGACCTTGTCCCTCTAGTCCGTAGCGGTTCAACTGATCCAGACTACTAAGAGACGCCGTTGGGGTCTCTGCGCTGGCAACGCTACTGAGCGCGATTCCAGCTACTGCTGGGGTTGCCAGTAGTGCATTTAAAAAAAACTTTGATCTTGACATAATTGTTTTTTCCTACTCCTCACACAGTGGTACGGGGCTAAAATTCAAGAGCGATTTGTGGATTGCGCTGCTGTTGCATATGCAGGTCACAATTCAATAAATCGATGAAAGTGCTTTCACCACTCGCCTCTAATGATATCAAAGATATTTTTCGACGTTGGGTTAGAACGTTCAATTGTCAGGAATCGTATGTTTCCGGTGAAATTGGCGAGAAATTCTGAGAAAACCGTATTTTTCGCGACAGCATAGCCAGCATTTCTTTGGCAGCAAATTGGTGTAGAGAGCTGCTGAGATCTGGGTGCGGACTAAATTGCGGTGGTGCTTGAATGTTGATGCTGGTAATCTTGGGACTCGGCTTAAGAGTTACTGTCTAAAGCTGCCTAATTTAATTGTTGATTGGGCAACACGCCTTTGGAGTCAGAATCTATAATGAATTTTAAAGCTGATGATTACTATTGCTTAGGTCATTACAAGGTTGCTGGCGATCGCCTAGTTAAACAGTTGGGGATCAGGTGCGATTGCGGGACAATCTGCCGAATGTGATTGCTAATCGTGGAGCAGTTCTAACAGTTGGTTTGCTAGGCGAGGATGCCAGAGCTTCATGCTAGGGATTATTGAGAATTGGGATGACGCACAAGCTGAACTAAAGCGGATTTGCGATCGCACCCACAACGCCAGTATTAGCGACAAGGAGGAAACGGTTCGCCAGGTATTGGAGGCGATCCAGAGCCGAGGTGATGCGGCGCTGCTGGAGTTTACGGCGAAGTTTGACCGGGTGGAGCTGCAGGCAGAAGAGCTACGGGTGACGGGGGCAGAATTGGACGCTGCGTATCAGCAGGTATCCCAACCGTTATTGAATGCAATCCGTCGGGCGCAGCAGCAAATTGAAGCGTTCCATCAGAAGCGGGTGCCCAAGAGCTGGGTGAGTTTTGAGGATAACGGTGTCACCCTGGGTAAGCGTTATACGGCGGTGGATCGAGCAGGACTGTACGTGCCTGGCGGGCGGGCGTGTTATCCCAGTACGGTGCTGATGAATGCGGTGCCGGCAAAGGTGGCGGGGGTCGAGCGCATTGTGATGGTGACGCCGCCGGCTCAGGATGGCTCCCTCGACTCGGCGGTGTTGGTGGCGGCTCAGGAGGCGGGGGTTGATGAGATTTACCGCATTGGCGGTTCCCAGGCCGTGGCAGCGCTAGCCTATGGCACCGCGACAATTCCTAAGGTGGACGTGATCAGCGGACCGGGCAATATTTTCGTGACTCTGGCAAAGCGGCTGGTGTACGGCACTGTTGGCATTGATTCGCTGGCGGGTCCGTCGGAGGTTTTGATTATTGCGGATTCCAGCGCCAACCCGGTACACGTAGCGGCGGATATGTTGGCTCAGGCGGAGCACGATCCGCTGGCGGCGTCGATTTTGATTACCACTGATGGTGACCTAGCTCGGGCGATCGCTCGGGAGGTGGAAAATCAGCTAGATGGTCATCCGCGACGGTTTGAGGCGGAGAAGTCGATTATTAATTTTGGCTCGGCGATCGTGGTGGACACCCTGGAGCAGGCGGCGGAATTGTCCAATATTTTCGCGCCGGAGCATTTGGAATTGGAGGTGGCTGAGCCCTGGGATTTGGTGCCCCATATTCGCCACGCGGGCGCGATTTTCTTGGGTCATGCAACGCCGGAAGCGGTGGGCGATTACCTTGCCGGTCCAAACCACACGTTGCCGACATCCGGGGCGGCGCGGTATGCATCGGCGCTAGGGGTGGAGACGTTTATGAAGTACTCCAGCTTGATTCAGTATTCCGATACGGCGTTGGCGGATGCGTCCGATGCGATTCAGGCGCTGGCCAATGCCGAGGGGTTGGTGTCCCACGCGGATTCGGTGAAGTTGCGATCGCCCGGTCGCTCCGACTCTGAGGAGTAAATAGATCAACCATGGGGCGTGCAGGTAATAGACGCACTCCGATGCTGACCTTCGACCGGGGAACTTTGGTGCTCCACCCGCCACCAACCAATCCTACGGTGCTGGGTCTGGCAACTTGGGATGATCGCATCGAAAAATTTCGTATTCCCGCCTGCCATTACCGAACTTTGGTGGAAACCCTTCAGGCGGATGGCACGGAGTTTGTGGACCAGGCGCGGCAGTTTGAGTCATTGGAGCTGGTGCCGCGATTGGTGATGACGCCCTATCCCCACCAGCGGGAGGCGTTGGATGCTTGGAAACGCAGCGATCGCCAGGGCGTGGTGGTCTTGCCAACGGCGGCGGGGAAGACGTACCTGGCGCAGTTGGCAATGGAGGCGACGCCTCGCAGTACGTTGGTCGTTGTGCCGACGCTGGACCTGATGCATCAGTGGTATGCCCATTTGGAGGCAGCGTTTCCCGATGTGGCGGTGGGGCTATTGGGAGGCGGGTCGCGGGATGAAACGCCGATTTTGGTGGCGACCTACGACAGCGCGGCGATTCATGCGGAACGGCTGGGGGCGCGGTATGCCCTGGCAATTTTTGATGAATGTCACCATTTGCCGGGGGATTTTTATCGCACCACGGCGGAGTATTTGATTTCGCCCTACCGGCTGGGGCTGACGGCGACGCCGGAGCGGGCTGACGGTCGCCATCGGGATTTGCAGGATTTAATCGGTCCCGAGGTCTATCGGCGGCGACCGGAGGAGCTGTCGGGACAGGCGCTGGCGGATCACGA
>JBCCTE010000323.1:0-4513 GCA_039198915.1 Cyanobacteria bacterium P01_D01_bin.73
ATGGGTCAATAACTTCATGGGACATGTGTGCCATACCCCCATTTTAGTCCCTTACCATGGATGGCGAATTAGTCACCGTACCCATCACGCCAATACCGGTAATATCGAAACCGATGAAAGTTGGCATCCAATAACAGAAAAAGGCTACGAGAATATGGAGGGATATGTTAAATTCCTCCGCTTCCAAATGGTCCTATTTCTATACCCTTTCTACCTATTTAAGCATTCTCCAGAACGCGGGGAAGCGGATCATTTCCTGCCCAGTAGCCCGCTATTTAAAGAATCAGAAAAGTGGGACATTATTACTAGCACTTTTTGGATTTGCGCCATGATTGCTGGGCTAGCTGCCCTGACTGTTCTTTGGGGACCAATGTGGCTGCTGAAGTACTATCTAATGCCCTACATTGTGTTTGTAATGTGGCTAGATTTGGTGACCTATTTGCACCACACTGACCCTGATATTCCCTGGTATCGCGGCAAAGATTGGTACTTTTTCAAGGGCGCTCTGTCCACAATTGACCACGACTACGGGTTTATCAATAACATTCACCACAACATTGGTACCCACGTTGCACACCACATCTTCTTGAGCATTCCCCACTACCATTTGAAGGAAGCGACGGAAGCCATTAAGCCAGTTTTGGGTGAGCACTATCGTAAGTCGGAACGCTCAATTTGGGATGCGTTCTGGAACTCTACGAAAACCTGTCATTACATTGATAACGAAGCATCGCCTGCTTTCTATCAAGCGGACCCCGAGTTCAATAAGTAGAGGACGAAAGCTAGTTTTAGCGTCAAGTTAGCTGTTGCTAGCTCGAGACGATTTTCAGATTCTATTTAGATAATGGCTCTTCTTCTATGGAAGGAGAGCTTTATTTTTGCTCGGCTACTTCTTTTGCTGTACTAGCTTTTTCATGGCTAGTAGGGAGGATTCGCCTTGGCTGCATTGGTTGCTTGGGTGACCTGGTCAGAATCTTGCTGTAGCTGTTGACGACCGTTACGGATCACTCGCAGCATTTCGCTAAGCTGGCGTTCAATATTGCTCAATACTCGGTCAGCGTAGTCATCGGCACCGTCTTGAATGGCTTCGCTTTCGGCGATCGCCGTACGCCGCAGCTCTTCCAATTCCAGGATGGTGCTTTCGCGAGTTTGATCCAACTCCGCCAAAAGCTGCTGGCGAGCGACGGCGCATTCTTCATCCACCTGCTGACGCAACACTTCCGCATCCATCTGCGCCTGGCGCATCACCGCCGTTTCTTCCACTGAGCGCGATGCCTGCTGTTTCGCTAGCCCAATAATTTCCTGAGCCTGGCGCTGGGCCTCCGTCAAAATCTGCTCCCGCTGCCGAACGATCGCCTCAGCCTCACGGAACGCCGCCGGTAAACTTAGGCGAATCGTATCCAGCTGATCCAGTAATTGCTCTTCATCCACGAGGGTTCGCCGTCCAAAGGGCACCCGCGGACTATCCAGCACCATCTCTTCCAGGCGATTCAACTCCTGCTGAATAGTGCTGCCGGTGTTGCCATTGGCATTACCCGCTCCGCTAGCCTCACCGTTAGCCGCCCCCCCCGTTCCGCCATCAGCGTTGGCTCCGGCCCCTGACGTAGTGCCGGTGGTCCCAGTGGGGGGATTGGGTCCCTGGATAACGGTTTCAGGCGCGGCCATTCCTACTGGTCCCCCTGGGCGATCGGAGGGGACGTTGTTGGCGGCACCGGGGGTACTGTTGGAAAACATTGCTGAATTTCGGTAACAACAGGGGCAGGAACTAAGTGATCAACAGGACCACCAAAGCGGGCAACTTCTTTGACAACGCTACTGCTTAGAAAGCTGTAGTCGCTGCGGGTTGCGAGAAACATCGTCTCAATATCGCCATTCAGGGTTTTGTTGGTGTGGGCCATCTGCAATTCTGCTTCAAAGTCCGACATCACACGCAAACCGCGAATCAGGACTTTGGCATCTATGCGTCGGGCATAGTCCACCGTTAACCCGGAAAATGAATCGGCTTCAACGCTTGGCAAATGCTTTGTTGCTCGCCGAATTAGAGTAACCCGTTCTTCGACGGAAAAGAGAGGAGCTTTGTTGGGATTTTTCAAAACTGCAACAACTAGTCGGTCAAAGAGCTGCGCCCCTCGCTCCATAATATCCAGGTGTCCCAAGGTGATGGGGTCAAAGCTTCCTGGATAAACGGCGATGATATTGACCACTGAGAAATTTGCCGTAATGGTAGATGGTTTCTAAGCGAGCGATGTTGAGTGGGAGAAAGTGATATTCCCAGACTAGCAAGGGATGGGTTACGAGGTTGTCCAGCGCGAAGACTCGGTTACTTCTAGGAAGGACGGGGACAGTAGATAGCACTTGTCGTCGAAGCGGATTGCCCAGGTGTTGTGCGATCGCCGCTCAAGAACGATTCCTTCAGCTCCCAGGGTTAATACGGTGGGCGGGCGCAGCATGGGCATGGGGTCAGCGGTTTTGACGTAGTCCGGGAGAGCGATAAGGCGCACGCGACAGCCAACGGCGATTTCCTGGGAAGGGGGCGGGGTTGAGGTCATGGGAATGGGATCGCGGCTGGGATAACTATGAATAGAACAGATTAGCGGGGCGTTGTGGCGATTACGGTGCGGTGGCGCGGTGTGTTGACGGTGATGGTCGGCGGATTAAATCCAGCGTCGGTAATGCTTTGGGCCAGATCTAGCTGGAGATACTGATCGAGATAGGGCTCAGTGCTTTTCAGCAGGGTGAACACAAACGGAGGAATGGTCTGGAAGGTGTGGCTCTGGGGGTTCATGTCCATCAGAGCAAAGGTGCCGCCGGGCTTCAGCAGCCGCTGCGCTTCTTGAAGAATGGCGATCGCCGCGGACTGGGGCAGCTCATGGAACATCAGCGACGTAGTGATCAGGTCGAAGGAGTTGTCCGGCAGTTTGGTATCCTCAGCCGCAGCGTGGACCCAGTGGGGCTGGGTGTGCAGCCGGTTCATGGCTGAGTGGTCGGTGTTGTAGCGAGCAACCGCCAGGAAGTGGGGCGACAGGTCGATGCCCGTTAGCTGCGCCCGGGGGAAGGTGTCCTGGAGGGCAAAGGTGCTCATACCAACGCTACAGCCGAGGTCGGCGATCGCCTGGGGCGTTTCAAGGCGAGGATTGTTTTCGAAGTAAGCCTTTACCAACCGCGTAAAACTCTGACGCATCCGGGCATCGCCATCGCGATTTTGATCCCCCCAAATTTTGGAGTGCACCGTGTAGGCCGCCACTTCCACCTCTGTCGCCGGAAACCATCCCAGATTCCCCTCTTCGTAGGCGTGAAAGCTATCGAGGTAGTAGTCGGGGTAGGCCAAATCTGGATTTTCCACTGCCGCCATGTCGTTGCTCCAATCGCGCTTTTGCAACGTTTCCGCCTGCGATCGCCAGGGGATGCCCAACTCCTCCGCCCGCTGAATCATCATGCTCCGTGCCCGATTCTTAGCGAAGCTAGCAATTGGTTTAATACCCAGAAGCAGGTTGACGGTGCGGGAAGCGAAGTCAGTGGAAGACTTTGAGGGCTTAGAAAACCGAGTTACTGTGGCAGTCATAGGGATCGCAACTTAGCTAGAGAAGACGGATTAAAACGGGGAATGAAGCAAGGCGAGCACTGGTGCTGAAGCGGTGTGGAAATGCCGGGGCAGACACCACTAAAGTTTAGTAGAGTCCCTTTTCGTTTTGTGGATCGTATAGAAATGGTAAAGGTTCGTTAGCTTCAATTGGTTAGTTTTATTTTTATTGGCAAATTGTTGGCAAACATCGAAATAACTTCTGGAAAGTCCCGGAAAATCAAGAGGGGTTTCAAGTTGTTTCCCTTGAGTTATTGAGCTGTTCGTATGCAATCAATAAAAAATCAACGGAATCGCCAGACATAGGCTAAAAAACTATTTTAGAGATTAGTTTCTATAGATTATTGAAACTGTAAAATCGGCGCTATAAAAATATGTTGGATTTAGGAAATTGGGTGGCAGGTTTGCCTGCCTTTGTCGTTACTTTGCGGGAGGGATTTGAGGCGACGCTGGTGGTGGGCATTGTGATGGCAAGCTTGTCCAAAGCATCGCGATCACCCCTTACCCGTTGGGTGTGGCTGGGCATCGTTGCAGGTATCGCCGCCAGCATTGGCGTGGGTACCTTTTTGGTGCAGGGAATCCAGGCTCTGGACCAATCTCAGCAGGTGTACGCGCCATTGCTCAAAGAACTGTTGGAAGCCGGGTTGGGGATCACGGCGATCGCCTTATTGGGATGGATGCTGGTGTGGATGACCCAGCAATCCCAATCCCTAAGCGGTGAAGTGAAGTCCGCCGTCAACGCTGCCCTAAATTCCGGCACCGCAGGCTGGGGGATCTTTAGCATTGTGGCGATCGCGGTGTTGCGGGAAGGTTTCGAAACCGCTGTGTTCCTGGCAGCTCAATTCCAGGAAGGACTGGTAACGGTGCTGGGGGCGATCGCCGGATTGGGAACAGCGGTTCTGCTCGGTGTTTTGCTATTTCGCTGGAGCGTTC
>JBCCTE010000324.1:0-4510 GCA_039198915.1 Cyanobacteria bacterium P01_D01_bin.73
CAGAAATTGGATCGGCAAAATTTTTGGAAGACCTGGGCGATCGCATTCACCAGCATTTACAAATCGGTGGGCCGGAGTCGTCAAGTAATTTCGATTCCGTCGAAAAACTATTCGAGACTCTAGCGGAAACTTCAGCGGGGAAAGCACTGGCGCAGGACTTTGAAAAGTTCCTATCGCGCTACGGCTATCTCAGCGATGTGGGCACCGATATCGCCATTCCCACCTGGATTGAAGACCCCAGCGCCCCCCAAAGTGCCTTGCTTAATTTCGCCCGTCACCCCGCCGCAAAAAAATCTGAAATACCCAAGAAAGCCCCAAAATCTCTACAAAAGCGAGTACAGCTTCGAGGGCGAGTAACCACCGTTTACAGTCAGCTGCTGGCGGAATTGCGATGGCATTTTGTGGCGATCGCCCAACAGTGGCACCATCGCGATTCCATCAATCACCCCGACGATATCTTTATGCTCACCTGGGAAGAGGTACAGGCGATCGCCCGGGACTCCTCTAAGCAGCCTGCCGATTTAAAGCAGCATATTCGCGATCGCCACGCCACCTTTGAACAGGACTGTCAGCATGGCGCTGCTCCGTTGGTCTATGGCAACACAGCGCCTCCCTACCTGATTGCCGATTTGCCCGAAGAGGGCGATCGCCTAAAGGGCATTGGCAGCAGCACCGGCATTGTCCAGGGAGAGGTGCTGATTCTAGACAAGCTGCGGGGCACGGTAACGATTAATCGGGACACAATTTTGGTGGTGCCGTACACGGATTCGGCGTGGGCTCCACTGCTGGCGCAGGCAGGTGGGCTGGTTTGCGAAGTCGGCGGCCAGCTATCTCACGGGGCAATCGTAGCGCGGGAATATGGCATTCCATCGGTGATGAATGTGGCTGATGCCACTCGGCGGCTACGAACCGGGCAGCGGGTCAAGCTGGATGGCGATCGCGGCATTATCGAATTGTTGTAATTGGAGCGATGTAACTGAGAGCCATGGCTGGCTGTTGCAAGTTAATCTGCATAGGCGCTTCTCATTTATCAAGAAGTCCTATTAATAAGACAAAAATCTTAAGCTCTCCTATCGGCAACAACTTGTCTAAAAAACGCTAGACTGCCCTGTGTGAAGGCAATGTAAGAATTCTGTTTCTGGTGCAAATGAACAAATGTGCCACCAATCAGCAAAGCTTCTTGACAAGTATTCTTAATTAATCCACACTAATGAAACCATAAGTTTTGCAAAGCTTAGGCGAGTGCTCGAAGGGTTCGACTCTGCGTTCAGACTTTGTGGAAATCCTGGGGTTTTGACCCGATTTGCAAGGCTTTCAATAAGTTTCAAGAGAAGGAGAACGTTTATGGCAGGTACTACAGGAGAACGACCCCTTGGGGATATCGTCACCGACCCTCAGTTTTGGTTACTACACGTCGTTAACTTCCCCGCGATTTTCATTTCCGGGTGGTTGTTCGTAGCGACGGGGCTTGCCTATGACGCTTTTGGCACCCCTCGACCGGGCGAGTATTACAACGTAACGGGTCCCGACAAGCTGCCCCTTGTGGAAGATCGATTCAACGCCAAGGAGCAGTTCGACGAATACTTTGCGGAGCAATCGGCTAAGACAGCTCCCGCATTGGAATAAAAGATTAAAAAAACTCCCAAGATTTTCGACGCGAGCTGACAGGTTTCAGCCGTCGTCCCCAGTTATTTAGCGAATTAAAGCAATGACAAGTAACGTTCAAACCGAGCCTCGTCCGGCAAAAGACTATCCCATTTACAGCGTCCGTTGGCTGTCGATCCACGCTCTCGGAGTTCCTACTGTGTGGTTCATCGGCGCGATCGCCGCTATGCAGTTCATCAACCGTAACGTCACGGCTCCGACTCAGATTGAAATCTTTGGTATTGAGTCTCGCCTACTGATTGTGGTGGCACCCATCGCTTTCTCATTGGTGTGGAATATCATCAACTTTGGCAAGCCCACATTGGATGAAGCGCTGAAGCTAATCCGAGGCGAACTGTAATTGGTAGCAGAGTTTATGCTGCCACAGTAGTGCTTTCTTCTCTGCTAGAGCTAGTTGATCCCCGGTGGCTACTTGTTTTCTCGCCGATTACGGTAGCGATCGCTTGGGTGATGATCCTTTGTATGCATCCCGACTTTCAGGACTATTGAAAGCGTTGGGGGAATAGGGCACTTAATTTCAAATTGATTCCTGGTAAGGCTGCTGGTTTCCGCAGCCTTTTTTATGTCTGAAATTTTCTATCAACACGATTGAAATGGTTCAGAGTGTGGCAGGAAGTAGTGATAGCGAGGTGATCGCCATAAACAACAGTCCACATAATGTTTCCAAGGCCGCAACACGATGTATCGGTAAGGCACAGTACCATTCCGTTTTCACTAGGATAAGCAACAGTTTAAAAAGAACAATACTGAATCCCAAAGCAGTGACGGGGGCTAACCAGCCAGCCAGATACAGTCCCGCAATAATCGCCACAGAAACAGCATGATAGATAATTGCTGGCGTCAGCGACGCAGTTTTAGGTTTGCGAATTTTGACCGTAAAAATAGTGCTGCCAAAAAATAATGTATTGAGGAGCCAGAGTCCCACAATTGAAGTATCTATAGTTCCAGTGACTGCAATATAGACAAAGGGAGCAGACAGGCAAACAGCAGCGAAGGTAAGCAGTTCGTTTGCGCGGCTTTTTTGCTGTCTACGAATAATGGCAATACTGTCAGTAATCAAGGCCGCGATCGCCCCTCCGTAGACCCAAAGTAAAAGCGGCGTTTGTAAGTATAAGTAAATCGCTATTGATGAGGCGGTCGATCCGTAGAGTCCACCCCAAATTAAATATCTTGGCTTCCAACTACGGCGATTTTGAAGCTGTAGAGACAAAGGATACTCAGCTTGAAATGCCGCGATCGCACAGATTAAAACTAATGTCGAGGCAACTGACCAACGCTGAGAAGCAGCCGTCCCAGTTACAAACGAAACTAACAACACCACATAAACACCGTGGTGATTAGAAACGGTTGGTCGCAGCCATCTTTTTGATTTGGCGATCACCTTTAAGCAGCCTTCCGAAAGTTGAGCATTGACAGAGAAAGCACTCGCTTCTTCTAACTCAACTATCCGATCCTGATCAGCCATAAAACCACCACTATCAACCGGTTATACTCCGATGCTAGTTTCGATTTTCTCACTGAACTAAAATCAAGACTTTTCTTAAGGCATCCGCTTTACATTGACTGATAAAATAAGCAAAGTTTAGGTAATAAGTATTAGGTTTCCATGGCAGCACCAAATGAGAGTAATGCCGCGAAAGGAATACGCCAGCGGCAACTATGTGAATCCTTTGGCATGGACTATCGTGATGTCGTTCGAATAGCGAAAGAGAGAGGATTAAGCACCCACGAATACGTCATTCAGCAGACTGGGTGGCAACTCTTTGAGGACTTGTACTATCCACCAGGAGAACCGCTCCCTCTCCCACGGCGAGAGAGAAAAAAGAAGGAGAAAGAGCAACTCTAGCCCGGACATCACGGCGAAACCTTAGCTACAGATTCCAGTAACGAAGAACCGGATAGCGATCACCCTGTATTCAAAATTAGGCGACGCTGAAACTAGTAAGAAATACCCCCTTGGCAGTTACTCAATGACCACGTCACACTAGAGCCAAGTCAGAATTAATCTGACCTGAGTTTAAGTCCCGTTTGGCTGTCTGCACCGCAGAGTTAGGGTTTTTGAGGGCATTCCATGGCTAAAGTGAAAGCGCGCCGCCCGGAAAATGTTGTCGGCGACTTGTTTGTAGATGATACTTGCATCGACTGCGACACCTGTCGATGGATGGCTCCAGAAGTATTTTCGCGATCAGGTGGTCAGGCGGCGGTACATCACCAGCCCGATAGCGTCGAAACGCGGCGGCAGGCTTTGCAGGCATTGTTGTCATGCCCTACTGCTTCCATTGGTACAGTTTCACCGCCTCAAGATATCAAATCGGTTCAGCAAAGTTTTCCCATTGAGTTGTTGCCTGGCGTATTTCATTGTGGCTATCACTCCCGTCAGTCCTTCGGAGCCGCGAGCTATTTAGTGGTACACGAAGAAGGCAATACTTTGATTGATTCGCCGCGCTTTACGCCACCTTTGGTAAAGCGAATTAGGGATCTGGGCGGTGTGAAGTCTATGTATTTGACTCACCGTGATGATGTGGCAGATCATCAGAAGTTTCATGATTACTTTGGATGCGATCGTATTCTCCATGAGGGTGACTTAACAGAAAAGACAGCCGGAGTTGAGATCAAACTTACGGGAATAGAGTCAGTAGCGATCGCCCCAGACTTCACCATCATTCCAGTTCCTGGTCATACGAAAGGGCACACCGTTGCACTACACAAGACCCTCGAAGGAACCAAAGTTCTATTCAGTGGCGATCACCTAGCCTGGTCACCTGCTTTGGGTCATCTGCATGCCTTTCATCGTTACTGTTGGTATGACTGGGATACACAAATTGAGTCGATGCAGCGGTTAGCA
>JBCCTE010000325.1:0-4504 GCA_039198915.1 Cyanobacteria bacterium P01_D01_bin.73
TGCGTCATGACCTCGCCGCCCCCAGCTCCAGCTCCCCCAGCTCCAGCTCCCCCGGCTCCAGCTTCCCAAGCTCCAGCCTCAACCCAGCCGTTAACCAAACTGGGTTTTGCCAAATCCTTCGCCAAGGTTCTGCGACAAATCCAGGTGCCCGGCGTCCTCGATGCGCCGCCCTACATTCCCGATTGTGAGAAGGAACGGTGCCGACGCGCCTACAGCTACCTCGCCCCGCGCGGCTACTCGGACCAACAGGTCGATCGCGCCATTGATGCGGTGTTGAGCACCTATCGATATTCCGGCTATCCGTCGGGGTTGGAGGATCGCATTGTTGAAAAAATCAATGGCGATCGCCGCCACCAAACCTACAGCGTTAACCCAGGGCTGGTCGCCAGCGGACAGGCACAGCTCCCGCCAGCGCACACGGATTTGCCACCGGTAGATCCTGAGGCGATCGCCCTATTGCGGGGACAGCCAACCCTGGAGGGGATTCCCAACCTGCCCGTCGCCGAGGTGGCACTAACGTTTTTCTCGTGGCCCCTGGAGGATCTCAAGGATTCCCCCCAATTCCACCACCCGCGCCATTTGGAGCATCTATCCGTCCGGGTCATCGTCAAAATTTGGCTCGCTGCCCAGCTCCATTGCCAACGGTGGGCGGCGGGGAAGAATGCAGGATTGCCGGCGCAGCAGCAGCGCATGTGGTGGGAATTGCTCAATGCCCATTTCCTGGAGCACGGTGAGTTTGGCGGGGTTTTCGGTGAGGTGTTGCTGTTCGACGGGGTGGGCAGCGGGCGGGCTCCCAAGGGGCGATCGCCATCCACGCCATCAAAGCAATCCACGCAGCCAAAGCAATCTACGCAGCCAAAGCAATCCACGAAATCCACCCAGCCTGCGCCGTCGCAGCGATCGCCCCAACCGGATCCCTTCGCCGGAGGATTGCCCGCATGAGCATTTCCGAATTAGCGGCGGCGGTGGACCATTCCGATCGCCTCGCCCAAATCGACCTAGTGCTAGTGCAAATGGGACTCAGCCGTCGCAGCGCCACCTTTCAGCAACTCCTCCAACAGTTCCTTTCGCCGCACCATGGCGATCGCCTCGAACAGTTGGAAAGCGATCGCCTGGAGCCCTTCCTGCAACGGCTTTGTCACTATCGCGATCGTCAATCGCCAGACATCCTAGCGCGGCTCCATCGGGCAACAACCCTAGCGTGGCAGGTGCATCCAACCCCCAACCCCTGGCGTAGCTCAGCCCTATCCGCCTGGCGCGATCGCCATCGTCCCCTAACGGTGGAGGCGCTGGATCGGCTCATTGAATACCTCTGCCAAAGGGTGCGGGAAATGGGGCGATCGCCGGGGGATCTCACAGGCCAGCTTTCAACGGCGATCGTGCAGGAGGGGGAACTCTATCGCCGGTGCATCGACGACGCCTGCCAAACCGCGATCGCCACCCACCCAACCTACGGGGAAATCATCACCGAAGTCAGCACCGTCGCCGAAAACCTAGCGGCGCAGCAGGGGCTAGTTCCACAGCGATACCGGACCTGTGCAAAACCCTGCTCGCCCTCACCCTAAATCCCTCTCCCCGAGGAGAGGGACTTCGGAAAAGCTGTGTTTCTAATCTTGTCTACCTTGCTCTGCTCCCCTTCTCCCTAGGGAGAAGCATGTCCTGAGCGAAGTCGCAGGGGGGCTGGGGGATGAGGGCATACCCATTCCGCATAAGTCCAACCAAATTCACCTCTAAATTCAAATCCAAATTCACGCTCAAGCGCCACTAAAAACCATGCAGTCTAAAAAGCCAGAGCCCAAGCTATTCCCGGTTCCCAGCTATTGGCGGCGGACCATCATCGTCCCCAGCACGATCGCCCCCAGCACAACGGTGATTGACGTGTCGACGGAAGTGTCGGTGGAGGAAACGCGCCGGCGATCGCCCCACACCGCCCTATCCCTCAGCGGCGGCAGGGTAAGACGCAAACGTCGCCGCCACCTCAGACGCAAACGGGCGATCGCCACCCTGAGCCTCCCCCTGCGGCTAATGCGCCCTCCCCTCCGCCGCCTAATGCGCAGACTGGTCACGGCAGCAACTCGCAGCCACATTCGGAGCAGCATTCGGGGCGGCATTCGGGGAGGTCAGCAATGATTGCATCCTGGAGCAACCTAACGGCGGAACAGCGATGGCGGGTGCGAATGGCGATCGCCACCGCCTGGAGTGAGGGCGATCGCGAGCCCCTGTCCGCTGAGGAATTCGAAACCCTCGCCGAATGCCTATTTATGAAACGCCTCGAAACCCAGTCCGCCCTTATTGCCGACGATTTGGCAGATCCGGCGATCGCCCAGCTGGAACTAACTCACCTAAAGCGGGAAATCGCCGCCACCCGCGACGCCAAAACCCACGACACCAAAACCCACGACACCAAAACCCAACCGCCCCCCACGATCTACCCCACCCACATGGGCTAAGTCACCCCACCTACAGAATTACTCGGTCTGAAGAGAACGGCTAGGGAAAGCACCTCTAGCCGTTTTTGTTTTGGCGATCGCACTTGTGGTGAAACGCCCCGGTTGGAATTGAAGTTGACCGTGCTAGCGATCGCTCCAAAGCAGCTTTATGGCATTAGGGAGAAAAATTGCCACATCACTAAATCTCCCCGCAAGGAAAATTTGCACCCCAGCTAATTTTTGTATTTAGCCAGCGCCGCTCACCTTCTTGGCGGTTACTTTGAGGAATTCATATTCTGACTAAGTATCTGACCAAGTAATAAGTCCTATGTTTATTGTTACTAATCGGGAACTCCAAGAAAACGAACCACCAGAGAGAAGATTTGGCAACGAACTTAACGAGACACATCATTTCGAAGTGCGCGTTGCTGAGGCGAAGAAAGTCAACAAGAAATGGCAAGTTGAAGTCTTTCCTGATTTGATGCCCCATGAGGGGGGGGAAGTGCACGCCAGCGAGGTTATCTTCCTACGCGAACAAGCCAAGATGAAGGAGAAAAAGCGAGATTGCCTATTCTTTGTCCATGGCTTTTGCACCAACTTTGAAGATGCATTGGAAACGGGATATGCCCTTGAAAAGAAGTATGACGTTGATGTGTTGATGTTCTCCTGGCCAACACACAAGGATGATGGGGACAGTTGGGAGGACCAGCCGGAGGGAATGCTTAAATATAGACCCGATAAAATTCGTGCTGAAGCGTCGAAAACAGCCCTTGAAAAGTGCCTTAGGAAGCTTCAAGGGTACCTTAATAAATATTCCAAGCTGGCGTGTAACCAAAGCTTTAATTTCGCCTGTTACAGCATGGGTAACTATCTGCTGGAAGAACTGGTTCGTTCAAGTCTTTACTCCGATGAAACGAGCTTTTTCGATAACATTTGCCTGTTGGCAGCAGATGTAAATAATAAGGGGCATGAGGAATGGGTTGACCGTTTAGCCTACAGAAAACGCCTGTACGTGGTAATCAATGAAAATGATATTGCTTTATTCGCGTCTAGGGCAAAGTTTGGCAAACAACAGCTAGCTCGACTGGGGCATTGGGTGCGAAACTTGGCGGCTAAAAATGCTTTTTATATTGATGTAACCGACCAGGCAGGAATTTCGCACGATTACTTTAATGATAAGAAGTTGTTGAAGCAAGCCCCGCTTAAAAAGTTGTTTGCTGATATGTTTCACGGGCGGCGGGCAGAGAGGGGGTTGAATTTCAAGCCGGCTTTAGGGACCTATGAGTTGCCGGATTAATGCCGAGCAATGTTGAGTTCTTCACCGCTTGGGCGATCGCACCAATAGACTGAAAATATAGGCTTAAAACGGCTTAAAACTCAGACTGAAAATACAGACTGAGAATAGCGATCGCCCGGTGGAGAAAATGGGCATCATCCGTCTTCGGCGTCCCCTCCCAAAGATTATTATTTTGTTCGTGTTGCTATTAGGTAGCTACGCAGCAAAACTGGGGGTGGGCTGGCATCAACTGCCCGTGTTTAATCCCCACTGGGGGTTGGATTCGCTGTTGTTTGCTAATTTTGCGCTGCTGTTTTTTTTGTACCTCAAAACAACGATGTCGGCGGCGTATTTGGGGCAGCGCATTTTGGATACGGTTCCTAGCGGCGTTGGGGTGCTGAAGCTGACGACGGATGGCGGAGGCGATCGCAACTTTCGCTGGGAAAATTGTTCCAATGTTGCGGCCCAGGATTTAGGCTACGACCCGCGGGGGACGGGCAAGCTGATTACTGATGTGGCGCTGGTGCCGTCGGCGACGCTGTTGCAGGAGTATTTGATGGTATTGGATGGGGGGGTGGCGATTGTGGGGCGCGAGGTGTGGCGATCGCAGGGGACGGAGCGGCGATGGTTTTCCGAGAGCGTTTCCCGCATTGATTCTCGGCATTTGCTGCTGACCTGGCTGGATATTTCGGCGATTAAGCAGGCGGAGCTTCGGGCGTGCCATTAGACCTCTTGCGTGAATCCTCGCCCTCACCCTAAATCCCTCTCCCTGGGGGAGAGGGACTTCAGAAAAATCGAA
>JBCCTE010000326.1:0-4487 GCA_039198915.1 Cyanobacteria bacterium P01_D01_bin.73
GAAAAATCCTGGGTCAAGGGTAAGGCGGCGGCTGGCTCTGCCGTTTAGCCCACAAGCCGCAGAAAATTTCAGTGACGCGCCACCAAGGAAAATACCGCAAAGATTCAGTGGTTTCGTAAGCGGGCATCGACTGGTGACGGTAAGCTCAGAAGATGGACGCCAGTTTAGCGTGGCAGCGGTGAACCGGTTGCCGCAATAGTCCCAGCGTATTAGTTCATGATGCGAGGACCAGTGCGGGCGGTAGATTTAACGTGATGTTTTGGAATGAGGGCTCTGGCGGGTGATTGACTTTGGACGGGTAATGACGGCGATGATCACGCCCTTTGCCGAAAACGGCGCCGTTGCCTACGACACGGTGGAAAAGCTGACGGATTATTTGGTTACCCACGGTACTGACACGGTTTTGGTGTGTGGCACCACGGGCGAGTCGCCGACGTTGACCTGGGAGGAGGAGTTCGAGTTGTTCAAGGTGGTGAAGCGGACGGTGGGCGATCGCGGCAAGGTCATCGCGGGTACCGGCTCCAATTCCACCCGCGAAGCGATTACGGCAACCCAACACGCTGCTGAGCTGGGACTAGACGGCACCCTCCAGGTTGTTCCTTACTACAACAAGCCCCCCCAAGAGGGATTGCTGGCACACTTCCGGGCGATCGCCGCTGCATCCCCTGACCTGCCGATGGTGTTGTATAACATTCCCGGACGCACCGGCCAGAATATGGAGCCGGAAACGGTGGCAGCGTTGGCAGAAGTCCCAAATATCGTCGGAGTTAAAGCTGCCAGCGGTAGCCTGGATCAAGTTAGCCAAATGCGGCGGCTAACAGATCCTGAGTTTGCCATCTATTCTGGCGATGATTCCCTGACGTTACCCATGCTGTCGGTGGGTGCTAAAGGAGTGATTAGCGTCGCCAGTCATTTGGTGGGCGATCGTCTGCAAACCATGATCCAGTCCTTTGAGCAGGGTAAGTCTAAGGAGGCGATCGCCATCCACCAAGACCTACTGCCCCTCTTCAAAGTCCTATTCCTCACTACCAACCCCATTCCTCTCAAAGCCGCCTTAGAGTTGCAAGGATGGTCCGTGGGAGCCCCCCGTCTACCGCTAACCCCCTGCCCAGAAACCATCCGTGAGCAGATTCGGGAAACCCTAAGTCGCCTGAAATCAGATTAAGGGTTACACTAATGAGACAAGATCAACGAACCGTGGAAACTGCGATGTTTGCTGATCCAGTCATAGCTGTAGGGCGATTCACGAACAACACATTTCGGCATCGAGAGACAGCATCGATTGAGAGCACGGTATTGAGAAATAAATGAGTAGCCGCCAGTAATTCTAAGGAGTAAGTCATAGGGGTAAAGGTTAGTTTGACCCACTGGGGTGGAATGGTGGGATTAATCAACTTCGCTCGATAGGGACTTATTCCGGATGTGCTGGTTGCTGCTGGCAGTAGGAAGTGATTGGAGTACTCAGGAAGTCTGAGCACCCTTTAAAGAGTCCTACTTATTCAACCTGTTATTTCACTACCATTAATGTTTCTATTTTCAAGAGAGTCCTGAATTTGAGTAGACCTTTAGATCTGAATATGTCCCTATCCGGCGTGAACGGGAAACGCAGACTATTTAGCCTTAGCAAGGGCTTTGGTCCTTCGGTAGCCGGCGTTGCCACCGAGGGTATTGACGCTGTGACGACAATAAGTTTTGGAGCCCTATTGGATGGAGTGGTAATGAGTGGTTGATATTTCCTAGCAGTTCAGCCTAGAAGCAAAGCAGAGTGGGCTGGGGAACTGGGACCGTTGAGTGGTTATACAGAAACGCCCGGGAGTTACGGCGTTAGACGGAGTCACAGGATTTCCCTTCAGCGCACAGTCGTCAGGTTTTTAAAGGTTGCTGAACCCATTGAAGAGCACGGGTTCGTCGGTTTCGTTGGAACGTTTTGTGATTGTTGAGAAGATTCAAGAGTAGAGAGAACATGACCGTTAAGAACAGCCGGAAGGATTCGAGCCCGAGTATGCGTATTTTGCCTTTGGGCGGGCTGCATGAGATTGGAAAGAATACCTGCATTTTTGAAGTTGAGGACGAGATTGTCCTGTTGGACGCCGGTCTGGCGTTTCCCACCGATGGCATGCACGGGGTGAATATTGTGCTGCCGGACATGACCTATCTGCGGGAGAACGCCCACAAGATTCAGGGCATGATTGTGACCCACGGTCACGAGGATCACATTGGTGGCATTGCGTTCCACTTGAAGCAGTTTGATATTCCGGTGATTTATGGTCCCCGGCTGGCGATGGCGCTGCTGTCGGACAAGTTGGAAGAGGCGGGGGTTGGCGATCGCACAGAGCTGCGAACGGTGCGCCCTCGGGAGATTGTGCAACTGGGATCCAAGTTCTTTGTGGAGTACATTCGCAACACCCACTCCATGGCGGACAGCTTCTCCGTTGCCCTGCACACCCCTGTGGGAACGGTGATTCATACCGGCGACTTTAAGGTGGATCACACTCCGGTAGATGGTGAATATTTTGATTTTCAGAAGTTGGCAGAACACGGCGAGAAGGGTGTTCTGTGTCTGATTAGTGACTCCACGAACTCTGAGGTTGCGGGCTTCTGCCCCTCTGAGCGCTCTGTTTATCCCAACTTGGAGCGGATTTTTTCCCAGGCGGACGGTCGCCTAATGGTGACGACCTTTGCATCGTCGGTGCACCGGGTCAATATGATTTTGAATGCGGCCCAAAAGCTAGGGCGGCGAGTGGTGGTGGTGGGGCGCTCCATGTTGAATGTGATTGCCCACGCCCGCGAGCTAGGCTATGTACGCTGTCAGGATGATTTGTTTATTCCCATGCATGAGATGGGGAATTATCCAGACCACAAAATTTTGATTTTGACCACAGGGTCCCAGGGTGAGCCCATGGCAGCGTTGACCCGGATTTCCCGCGGTGAGCATCGCAACATCAAAATCCGCGAGGGCGATACCGTTGTCTTCTCCGCTAGCCCGATTCCTGGAAATACAATTTCTGTTGTGAATACCATCGACCGGCTGATGATGCTGGGGGCGAAGGTGGTTTACGGTAAGCAGCACGGTATCCACGTGTCGGGGCATGGCTACCAGGAAGACCAAAAAATCATGCTGGGCTTGACGCGTCCGAAATTTTTCCTACCGGTCCACGGTGAGCACCGCATGCTGGTTAAGCACTCTCAGACGGCTCAAAGCACGGGAGTTAAAGAGGAGAACATCATTATCATTGACAATGGTGATGTGATTGAGCTGACGCCGGACTCGATGCGGGTGGTAGATAAGGCACCATCGGGGATTGAGCTGGTGGATGCGTCCCGGTCGGGGGTGGTTAGCGATCGCGCTCTGAAGGAACGTCAGCAATTAGCCAACGACGGAATTTTGAGCGTGGCGGTTTCCGTTGAGAAGGATGGCAGTCTCGCCAGCATTCCTTCTGTGAACCTTGCCGGCGTTGTTAGTAATTTAGATGGTAGTCAGCTTCAATCAGACGTTAAGGACTCGATTCATTACTTCCTAGACAACCAGTTTGATCGCTATATTCGCCGTAATGGCGATGGGTCTCGTGAAACGGATTGGGTTGGCTTAAAAGTCGATATGGAGCGTGAAATTACTCGGCTGATGCGCCGCCAGTTCCGCGGCAATCCTCAGCTCATTCTGATGCTGCAAACCATTGGCGTTGAAGATGTGGGAGCAGCTCCTGAGAAGTCGCCACGGGTTGTGGGTGCACCGAAGCCACGTAAGGGAGGACGCAAGTCTCCGCCAAAGGTTGCCACGACTGGTCGTTCCGCGCCCAGTCGTTCTATGCCTAGTCGCTCCGTGCCCAGCCATTCCGAACCTAGTCGTTCTGCGGCGCCGGCTCCAACTCGCCGAGACGGAGGGGTTCCCAAGCCGGTGGCTAAGTCAGCGCCGAAGGTTGCGAGCGCTGCCAGTACGGTGACGACTCCTCGCACTTCCGATAATGCGGAGTCTGCGTCTGGTCCGAAGCGGCGGCGGCGGCGGCGTCCGACATCGCGGGTGGCGAGTTAGCTAGTTATGAAGCCTGATGGACAATATTCGGTCAGGCGAACAAAAATAGGCACATAAAGGCGTTTAAAAATGATTAGGGCTGTCTCTCTGGAATAGCTAGAGAGACAGCCCTAATTGATCACAGTCCAAGATTTGAGCGCAAGGCTTTTTAACCTAAAGGCGAATGGTTTTAGTCCCGTTGGTAAATGTAACGTGGTCGATGGGCCACTGGGGATTTTGGATTAAAGTTTCACGGACGCTGCCAAATAGGGTGAGTTGTTCGCAGCTTGAAAGCGCCATAAATTTATGACCGGTGCCGGGGCGCAGGCGAAGGGCGATCGCCACGGTACGTTTTTTCGTATCCATCGTCAGGCGATATCCCCGCAGATCTAGATTGTCACTGGCAACTTCCACCAGTACTCGCCCGACAGCAACTTCGATGGGACGATCGCCTTGGACCGTCACCGTTTTTGGCACC
>JBCCTE010000327.1:0-4482 GCA_039198915.1 Cyanobacteria bacterium P01_D01_bin.73
AATACAAGCTATTTCCTTTACTTCTGTTGCTTTTATGCTAACGACCAGAGTTTCCAGAATTTATTGGAAGTTTTCGCATATTCTTTTATCTTATTTTTTTGAAGGTATTGAGTGTTTGTCGATTGAGGAGTGATAATTGATACTTGTGATTGAGCCTGTGAATTTGATTTATGAACGGTGGATTGCTAGAGCCCAGTCACCGCATACGGCTCGGACTTATCAGCAGAGCCTAGATCAGTGGGTGGCGTTGTTTGGAACGTCCCCAACTGGGGACACCCGAGAAGTGGATCTGGATCAGTTTCTGAAGTCGATGGCGCATTTGGCTCAGGCGACGAAGGCGACACACTTGCGAAATATCAAGGCGTTGTTACGGTGGGGGCATCTTGAGGGGCACTGGCAGTCCCCGCCTTCGGTGTTGAAGTATCGGTTGCGATCGCCGGGCACGTCGGCGGCGTCTCGGTTCTTGTCTTCGGAGCACGCGCGGGCAATCATTGCAGCGGCGGGGAATGAGCGCGATCGCCTGATGTTGCAATGTCTATTCAGTTTGGGATTGCGCAATGCGGAGTTGCGAGGGCTTGAGTGGTCGGATCTGCATTACGACCGGCTGACGGTCCGGGGGAAGGGGGGTAAGGTGCGATCGCTGTTGGTGCCCCAGGAGTTGTTAAAGCAGTTAAATCTTTGGCGGATGGACTCCAGCGGTAAGGGTTTGATTTTCCGCAGCCATCGCAGTGGCTCAAAGCTTGAGGGGCAGCATGTTTGGCGGGTGGTGAAGGAAGCAGCAGTTAAGGCCAGGGAATCGGATCCGAGTATTCCTGATGCGTCCCCCCATTGGTTCCGCCACGCCTTAGCGTCAGCGGCATTGCAGGGTGGAGCAACGGTTAAGCAGGTCCAGGTTTATTTGGGCCATGCCAGTGGGCAGACGACGCTGGATACTTATGCTCATGTTATCGGGGATGTGGCGATTGCTGATTTCCTCTAGGGGAAGCCTGACGCATATAGCGCTTACCAAGGGCACTACTCTGACGAATCGAGTTGAACAGTTACATATCTGACCGTTCAAGATAAAGCCATTCTTCCACTAGGCTTTCTACAATGTCACTGATCTCACGATCGCTAGTCATGGCAGCCACCTTAAGACGCCGGTGTAACTCCTTTGGAAGGTAGACGGTAGTGCGCTGATAGTCAGGATCTTTGGACTTGGAGAGCTTGCGCATCTGGACATCTGGACTTTTAGATGTCTGGGTGTCTGAACTTTCAGGTGTGCTCCGGGCACTGAATAGCTTCCCAAAGTCCCCTGCTTTATCCTTGGCCATCAGTAATCTCCTTCCCTATTGCCCGATAGCAGTCCCACGCTACAGCAGCCATACGATCGCCCTTAACCTGCCCAACCGGTACTCCCTCTAAGGCCGCCTTCTGAAATGCAGATAGTCGTCGGATCGCTCCCTTGAAACAGGGCAATCCAGCATCCTCGATCGCTCGTCTTGCTTTATCCCCAACTTGCGATGGCTTGGGGGGGACGATGGTTAGCAGCACTTTGAACTTTGCGTCTAACCCTCTCAGCACTTCCACCATTTGAATCATGGCCGACATGGCTAGGGCGTCTGGTGATGTTGGGAGGATTAGTAAGTCACATCCCTCTGCCACAGTCTTTAGCTCGTCAGGGTCTGGGCGAGCGGGGGTGTCGATGACGATGTGCTCGTATTGCCGCGCAAATTTAACGGCTTGCTTCTCATCACAGACCTTGAATGGCAGGCTGCCCCTTTCCGCCCATCCCAAAGCGGAGCGATTTAGGTCGCCATCTACCAATAGGGTTGGCGCTTTTTGATGCAAGTAAGCAGCCAGGTGGAGAGCAGTCGTTGACTTCCCCACCCCACCCTTAAACGATGCGATTGTCAGGATCATTTGAATGTCTGGACATCTAGATGCTTGAGCGTCTGAATGCTCAACACCAAGATATCAGTCGAGCACGGGAGAACCAAGCGCTGCCGCGCCTTCCCTGAAGGAATCGTCATCAACATTAAACATGTAAATACCTGAATGTTTAAGCATCTAAACGCCCAGACGCTTAAACATTCAGGTATTCGAGTAATCAATGCCGTTTTCTTCGAGCAATTCCCGCAAGCGTTTGTTCTCTGCCCAGGCGATCGCAGCTGTTTCCCGCGCAGCATCATCGGTGGAATAGTTTTCCTCCAAAGCCTTCAGCACTTGATTTTGATTGCCGACCATGGCGAGTAGCTCATTGGCAGCAGAGGCATATTCAGCCTCGGAGCGCTCTACACCGAACGCAGCATCAGCACGACGGGCGAGGGTTTCGGTCATACACGCCCAGGCAAGACTTTGCGCTTGCTTATTTTTGGCGATCGCCTCTTTGAGCCAATACGCACTGGCAACAACTAAGGGAACACCACGAATGGGAGAACCACCCTCGCCTTCCCGCTGGATTTTCTCAAAACCGTCGGATTGGGAATCCATGCCAGGTAAGGCTTTCAGCCATTTTGAGGTCGAAAACCGTCGGAATGAAATCTCTGCTTTTCCGACGCAAGTGGCGACCTCAGTTTGACTAAACCAGTAGGAACCATCGGGTAGCCGAAACACTTCCAACTCGCGATCGCCCAGTTGCATAGTGGCCCGCTTGGCCTTCTCCATTACTTACTCCGTTACTTTCCCGAATCTCTTCTGATCGGCTTCGGCTTTTCTCAAGCGCTCGTCAAACTCATCAGAAAATACCCAATCTTCCAACCCCCGCCCTGCCTCCGTACCAGGTTGAACGCCTAATAGCTGCGCCAGGTAAGCCAGTCGTCGATAAGCACCATGACTTAAGGATGCGGTCACTCGGTTGTCAGTTTTCTTGGGGGCCATGGTTCACAGCAAATCTCAGCGTTTGCTCCATTATCCCCCTTTGAAATAGCGAGAAAAGCCACCCCCAAAGCGCCACAATGATGTCCCCATCAATAGACACAAAAAGTGCAGCATATGCGGACTTATGAATCAATTAATCTGCATATGCTGCAATATGTGTTATGTTGATTTCATGGAGAAACAGGAGTAGTCACAGCGCTCACGACCTCTGAACAAGACCCAAGTCGCCGCCGAAGGCTTATCCCGCCTGCTCTCTAGCGATATCCCTATTCCCACCAGCTAAAAATCAGCAGGGATTCAAGGGACAACACCCGCAAACCAAAGTTTCCACCCCCTCCAATGACTCAATCTCCCAAGGGAGCCTTACTGGCACCCGCGCCGCCGCCTGCGAAAAATCCCCGCCCATTGGTCGTCCTAGACCTAGGCAACTACCAATGCACCGCCTTCGATGGCACCAAACCAGTAACAGTGCGCTCCCTATTTGTGGAGCTACAACCTGGTCAACACTCCCTAAAAGCAACTGCCGATTCCCCCGTAATCCAACTCGGCAAACGCCGCTATCACGTCGGTCATAAAGCCCCGTCCTACAACGGCTTCCGCGCCGTCGTCAGCTCCGATAAAACTGAGCTAGCTCGCCTGTTCCTAGCGGCTACAGTTGCCCATCGTGCCCACAAGGACAACACCATCGACCTGGTAGTTCTCCACCATTCCCATGAATTAGTGGCAGACGCCCTCAAAGCTTCCCTCCTGGGTGAGTGGAGCTTTACCCGCAACGGCACCTCCCAAACTATCGACATCGCCTCAGTCCAAGTTGTCGACGAGTCCCTAGGAGCATTCCACCTACTCCAGAACCACACCGGCTGGACGTTGGGGCTCGATATCGGAGCCGGTACCTGGCTCTCCCGCGTGTGGACCAAAGACGGCGAAACCATTGCCAGCCTGACCGCCGATAAAGCCGGTACCTACCGACTAGCCGTAGCAATTGCCAGTGACCAGCGCTTGAAAACCCCACTGCGGGGACGCGGCATTACCCGCCCCGACACCGCCGTCATTCTCGATGGATTAGCCGACGGCTCCCACCAATACGAATTTACGGGCATCGGCTGGGCTGACTGGTGGAAAGAATATCGCCGTGAATGGTTCCTAGGGATGTTGAACGAAGCCAAAAGCCAGTTCCAACCTCACATGGGACGCATCACCCAAATCCTAGTCACAGGGGGCGGTGCCCACCTAGTGATGGACCTGATTGAAGGCAAACCAGGCTTCCAAATCCCCCAACCGCCCCACCTCGCGTCCGTCGTTGGCACCTGGAAGGCGATCGCCGGGAGGCAACCCTAATGAGCCGCACCCTAACGATTCCCGTCAGTAGGGCAATGCGGCATAAGACAGATGTTTGGGAACTAGCGATTGAAATTGGCCAAAAAAAGGGACTGTCTCCCCAGCAAGTCGTCACCGCCGTATTTCGCTCCCACGCCCGCCAATGGGCAGGTCTAGACAGTTCCCGCCCCCACCTTCATGCACTACCGGCGATCGCATCCCCCACTCTCTCCTCCAAACCATTCAACGCTGCGGACGCCCTAGATGCCCTAATTGATTCGATATAGCCCATGACTAAAGCTCTCT
>JBCCTE010000328.1:0-4473 GCA_039198915.1 Cyanobacteria bacterium P01_D01_bin.73
GGGTTTCTAATGTTAATATACTCCAGTAGCTTCGCATCTTTTAGATTTCTTATTGAATGTAGAGTGTGGTCCACAGCCACAATAGTTATTTCCTTGAGGATGCAAGGTGGGCAAACACTCGCACTTCTTTGAGGGACCACACCGCGCGTTGGGTATATTCTTGCAAGCTTTTGCACTGGATGGTGCCCGACAGTTACTGCCAAGTTGAGCTGTAAAAGAAGTGTACGAGTTATTATCACTCCAGTTGGATTTCGATATACCAAGATTCAAAGTGGATGATTTTGAGACCAGCTGTTGTATTGGATTGATGTGATAAATGGTACTGGTATGGAAAAGCCTAACAATCAAAATTTAGCTTACCTGGCACACACATCTTGTTAGGACTGAGTGTTTTTCCTGGTCCACAAATTGGTGGAGGTCTTGGCATGCATGATCTCTTGTTTGGTGCTGGTATCATATCTCCGTTACATTGACAAGTTCCGCCTCGACATCCTGCACCGTTCATCCCCTCACAAGCCTTTGCACTGGATGGTCCCTGACAGTTACTACCGATTTCAGCTGTAAAATAACACCTGAAATTTGCTTTCAATCCACTTGAATTCAAAAAACATGATTTGAACAACTGAGCACACGCCCTAGCGAGATCAAAACAATCCCAGGCAATTCGAAGAAACTTAAAGTTATCTGTTTATTTCTATCTTTTTCGTATTCCAATTACCCTGCTAGTATTATTTTCACCCGTTTAGCCTTGGCTTATATCGTTGGCAACTGAATCTTTGTAACCAAAATCACGAGCGCCGCTTCGATACGGAACCTATGACCATTGCTATTGATTTCGGGACCAGTAATACTGTCGTTTCTCGTTGGAATCCAGGGACGCAAAAACCGGAAACGTTAACGTTGCCAGGACTGTCGATCCAGCAGGTGGATAACCCGGCGGTGATACCGAGTTTGTTGTACGTGGAAAGCGCATCGGCGGAGAAGATTGTCGCTGGGCAGACGGTGCGCGATCGCGGTTTGGATGGGCGATCGGGTTCGCGATTCTTCCGTGGATTCAAGCGCGGGATTGGTACGGAGATTCAAGGATTTTTGCCGGAATTGGATGGGCACACCATTACCTTCGAGCAGGTGGGCGAATGGTTTCTGAATTCCGTTGCGGAGCAGGTACGATCAGCAGGTTGGCTAGACGGACAGGGGGGATCGGAGCTGATCCTGACGGTGCCGGTGGATAGTTTTGAGGTGTATCGTAGTTGGCTGAGCCAGGCGATCGCTTCGACGGCGCTAGGGCAGGTGGAACGGCTGCGGCTGTTGGACGAGCCCACCGCTGCGGCATTGTCCTACGACGGCTCGGGCGATCGCGAACTGATGCTGGTGATAGATTTTGGCGGCGGCACGCTGGATATTTCCCTGGTCAAAATTGACAACACCAAAGCATCCCGGGGAACAGCGCAGCCACTGGGATTTTTGATGCGCTGGGGCAATGAGGATATGAACCAGGATGCGCAGGTTGCTCAGACGGCGCAGGTGTTGGCTAAGGCGGGGATCAACCTGGGCGGTACCGATATTGATAATTGGCTGATGGATTTCTTTGTGGAGAAGCAGGGGGTGACTCCGTCGCCGCTGATTTCCCGGCTGGTGGAACGGGTGAAGCTAAAGCTGTCGCAAAATGACACCGCCAGCGAGGTGTTTTTTGACGATGAAACGTTAGATTCCGTTGAGCTGTCGCTAAATCGGCAGACCTTTAGTGAAATTCTGGAAAGCCACGGCTTTTTCGAGCAGCTTAGTGACCTAATGGAGCAGGTGCTTCAGCAGGGGCGGCGTCATGGCATTGACGTGGACGATATTGAGGGGGTGCTGTTGGTGGGGGGAACTAGCAAGGTGCCGGCGGTGCAGCGATGGCTATCGGACTATTTCCCCGAGGATAAGATTTTAAAAAATAAGCCCTTGGAGGCGATCGCCCACGGAGCCTTACAGCTTGCCCAGGGCGTAACGGTAAAGGATTTTCTATACCACGGCTATGGGGTGCGCTACTGGAACCGGCGAGATAATCGCCATGATTGGCACCCGATTATTTCAAAGGGGCAGCCCTATCCCATGATGGAGGCGGTGGATTTGACCCTGGGGGCGTCAGTGAATAATCAGCCGAGGATTGAGCTGGTGATCGGCGAGCTGGGTGAAGAGTCGGGAACCGTTGAGGTATTTTTCGAGGGCGATCGCATCGTCACCAAGCAGACCAGTGGGAAACGCAGCGTCAAAGCTTTGAATGATCGAGACGGGGCTCGCAATTTAGCCACATTGGATCCGCCGGGGATGCCGGGTACGGACCGGGTACGGGTCAGCTTCCGCGTTGATGAGCAGCGGCATTTACGGGTTAGCGTAGATGACCTGTTGGCCAATGAGCGATTATTGGATGAGGTTACCCTGGTTCAACTGAGTTAGCCACGAAGAGAGGGAATAGGTACACACTTTCCCGTGGCATTCGGTTGCACTCTATGGATTGTATTGATCGTTCTCCCTCTGCCCCCGTTGTGACTCCTGATCCCGCTGTCGCACCCTGGCTCAGTCAGGCAGCTCATCTGCTCCAGAAAAACAGGTCGTCTGAGGCGATCGCGATTTTGCAGCACAGCATTTTGCAGGATCCGAATCAGCCGTGGCTGTGGTACGGATTAGCAACAATTTACAGCCGCCAGCATCGTTGGGATACGGCGATCGCCTGCATTGGCAAACTGCTGAAGCTGGACGCCAATGCCCTGGAAACTTTCAATCAGCCCACGGGTTTAGCGCTCAACTCCGAGGATGACTCCCTCCCCAATTTGTACGCCGTCTGCCTCTACAACCAAGGGGTCGCGCTGGATAAGGCTAACGAAACGGAGGCAGCGATCGCCCTGTACCGCCAGGCACTCGATATTGCGCCCAGTTTCCCCCAAGCAGGGGCGAACCTATTCCACGGTCTGTTGCGTATTGGCGAGTTACAGGAAGGATTCGCCAGGCAGGAAATGCGCTGGGATGATCCCAACAAACGCGCCATTTATCAAAACTGCTTTGAAAAACCCACTTGGGACGGCTCTCCCATTCCGGGCAAAACGCTATTGCTCTTTGCCGAGCAGGGATTCGGCGATGCCATTCAATTTTCCCGGTTTGTAGCGATCGCGGCGGAGCGCTGCCAGCAAATTATCCTGCAAGCGCCACCGCCGTTGCTTTCGCTGATGGCAACCCTGACGGGCGTTCCAGACTATCGCCCCCCCGCCGGGCAGGAAGGACACTTCGACTATCAGGCATCGTTTATGAGCCTGCCCCATATTTTGGGAATTGACGCCATCGATCAAATTCCCAGCAATGTCCCCTACCTATTGCCCCCGGCCACGCCAACTCTGCCGCCGCCCCAAAAGCCCGTGCCGGATGGACACCATGAGCTGTTAAAAATCGCCATTTGCTGGAGCTGCAACGTAGACAGCCCCAGCGCCCAGCACCGTTCCACTGATTTGGCAAATTTTGCCGCGATTGCCCATCTTCCCCAGGTGCAGTGCTACAGCGTGCAAAAGGAATTGACGGATGAGGATCGCCAACACCTTCAACGACTCAACATTATCGACCTCAGCGATCGCCTCGATAACTTTGCGACAACCGCTGCCTACCTGAATCAATGCGATCTAGTCATCAGCGTTGACACTGCCATTGCCCACTTGGCAGGGGCGATCGCTCGACCGGTGTGGATGGCGATCGCCTTTCACTCTGACTGGCGCTGGTTCCGCGATCGCACTGACAGCCCCTGGTATCCCACCGCACGTCTTTTTCGCCAGTCCAAAACTGACGATTGGCACAGCGCCTTTGAAGCCATGCAGGAAGCCATGAAAACAACCTTTGGCGATCGCCACTTCACTAAGTAATTGGGTCACATTGGTAACCTAAAGCCAAAGATTTTCACTAGCAAATCACCGCCGCCATCACAGTCCTTTGAAATCCTTTTGACAGCTATTTTTCCTGAAACATCCGCAACGGCAGTTGCCATATAATGCGTTTCCAATGAAACACTAACTTAGCTTATCTACACACCTTCCTTGCGAGTCGTGAAGCTTTGAATTGAGATGTAAATACTGCATTTCATTCTCTCCAACAACCAAGGCAAACCCTTGAAGAATTGGTGAGTATAGACTTGATTTTTACTGAATAAGCTATGAAACGGCGGCGCTTTCTCCATAATGGTCTTTGGTTTTCCCTAGGTTTAGGGCTGGCAAACTGTGGCCAACAAACCCAGGATAGTTCTTCAGAATCCAGTTCTGGAGGTAGTTCTGGCTCCGCAGAAGATGGGGCGTTGACCGTGTGGTGGCAAGAGGGGTTTTACCCGGAGGAAAGTGATGCCATTCGGGCGATCGCCGCCAACTGGGAAAAGAGTAGCGGCAAGACCGTTAACCTAACCCTAATTGCCCAGAAAGATATGATTGGGCAAATTGAAAATGCCCTCACCGCCAAAAC
>JBCCTE010000329.1:0-4455 GCA_039198915.1 Cyanobacteria bacterium P01_D01_bin.73
GGACTGTAAAACTATCGATAGACAACACAGAATCTGTTAATATCCAGTTCCGCCATAAAACCTGTTCAATTGACTTTATTTATTCAAGCTAATTAGTTCATCTCTAGAGGTTGAAATGACAAGTCAATTGAACAGGTTTTATGGCGGAACTGGATATTAACAGATTCTGTGTTGTCTATCGATAGTTTTACAGTCCAAAATTTGTTCTCAAATAGCGGAAGCATCGCCGCTAAAGGCACCCTGGCGATATAGTGACCGGCTTGGGCGGCTCTGCCTGTGGAGAAGTATTAGTGCGCGTCAGTTAATTTTGACTCAAGTTTGCTGATCAGTTTCGGAGTGCTCTCATGATCAAGGCTAGTCTCGGTGCGATCGCCCTGGTGTTTTTCGGGGCGGTGGGCAGCTTTTCCCCTACCGTCCAGGCGCAGTTGGACAATACCCCCGCCGATGCACAGAATCATTGGGCGCGGGGATGTTTGACGGCGATGAGGGATCGCGGCTGGCTGGTAGGTGATGGCAGCGGGCGGGTATATCCCGAGCGGGTGATGGGGCAGCGGGATTTTGCCACGTTGCTGAAGCGGGCGTGGGGACCCGAGATGCGATCGCCACTGCCAGCAGAAAATTCACCGCTGACTCGGGGCATGGCGTTTGCGATGATGGCGCGATCGCTGGGGTTGCCGCCGGACCAGCGGGCGGAATTGTTGGTGGCGCAAACCTATACCGATGCGGCAAATATTCCGGCTCAGATTCGTCCCAGCGTTGCGGCAGTTACCCGTCGAGGCTGGGGAGTGGTGTATCCGAATCCACGGCGACTGGCGGCGGGGACTGTGTTGAAGCGCGGCGAGGCGGCGGCGTTGATTTGTCAGTCGCTGGCGGATCGGCTGGAAAGTCCGGCGACGGATACCCTGCAATCTTTTGTGGTGCGGGTGCCGGAGGTGCGCGGAGTTTGGCTGACCAATGTGGATAGCGATGTGCTTTACCGTCGCGATTCCATGGAGGAGGCGCTGGGGCAGTTGGCGCGGCTGAATTTCAACACGGTGTATCCGGTGGTGTGGCACAGCGGCGAGACGTTGTTCCCCAGCGAAACCCTGCGGCGGGCGACGGGGCGATCGCTGTCATCCCATCCTGGTTTACAGGGGCGGGACATGCTGCGGGAACTGGCGGCGGCGGGGGAAAAGTATGGGCTAACAGTGATTCCGTGGCTGGAGTTCGGCATGATGGTGGCTCCCAATTCGGTGATCGCCCAGCAGCATCCTGAGTGGCTATCCCAGCGAGCGGACGGAACTAACACCACCCAGGCGGGAGTGGAACAGCGGGCATGGCTGAACCCCACCCACCCGGAAGTCCAGAAATTCCTGATTAACCTAACGGTGGAAATTGTTCAGAAATATCCCGTGGCGGGAATCCAGTGGGACGACCATTTCGGCTGGCCTGCTGACTTTGGCTACTCCACCACCACCATCGCGGCGTATCAGGCTGCCTTCCCTAGTGAAACGCCTCCCGTCAACGATCAGGATCCCCGTTGGGATCAGTGGCAAAATTGGCGGCGCGAGCAGTTGAGTCAGCTTTTCGGTCGTATTTCCCGAGCAGTGAAAGCGGTCAAACCTGACGCCGTTATTTCTCTCTCACCCAATCCCTACCATTTCGCAAATCCCACTTCCTTACAGGATTGGGAACGATGGTCTTGGTCCGGCTGGATTGATGAGCTGATCGTGCAGGTGTATCGAAACGATATGCCCCGTTTTCAACAGGAATTGGGCGATCGCACCCTACAAAATGTGAGCCAAAGCGTCCCCGTTAGTATCGGGTTACTGTCAGGATTAAAAGCCAAACCCGTATCTGCATTAACGCTGGATCAGCAGGTACGAGCAGTTCGCAATAGAGAACTCAGCGGCGTATCTTTCTTCTTCTATGAAACCCTTTGGAATTTAACTGAGGAGCCAGCCCAACAGCGTCAATGGTCAATTCGCCGCTGGTTCTTTAACCCTGCTCCCCGTCCTCTGACGATCAAACGCCCCTCGCTTTCGCCTTCTTCTTAAGGATTAATCAGGAGCCCAAGTTCCATGGAAGCTGTGGGGAATGACGCTGGGAAGTTGGAGCTTTGCGATCGCACCTTCCTGCAAATGTTCAGGCGACTCCCCGTTATAAATCCACACCTGGCTACGGTGATTAACGCCGTCATAAACCACCGCTAGCAACCATTTCGGCTGATTATTTTGATCGTAAACAACAATAGGTTCTGATGGGTAATAACCTTCGCCAGCGTCGATAACTGTTAGCTGGTTGGTTTCTGGTCGGTAGTGGGCGATCGCTCCAAATAGGTCAGAGCTTTGTTGCGGTTCACCGGTCCTACTTTGCCGATGGGCAGAGAAATAAATGTCCCGGGGTTGCTGTTGTGAAATATTTACCCAGGCGTTGACTACGGGAAATTCACATTGCTGATTCACTAAGATTTTATGTTCAATTCCTTCTGCTTGATTGGGATCGAAACTAATCTCTCGTAAGCTTCCAAAGGCTGACGTTTTTATATTTCCAGATGCAACTTCTTTGAGGTACTGATTAGTAGAAAAATCATCGTAGCCGACAAAGCCAACATGAATTTTGCCGTCACAATCTACCCACCCATGGCTAAAGTGCCATTGAAACCAAGGTTCCACAACGGCACGATTAACTAACTCTAGGGTTTCACGATCAAATATTAGAACTGTTGTCCCAATTTCTGGCTTCCACTCCAGCGAATCGCTAAAGCTTTTTAGATTAAAAATTACGGGCGCTAGCTGTAACTGGGTCGGCGGCAGGCAGAACACTAGATAAGGTCCTGCCAGCGCAAAATCATGGGTTAGAGAAATGCGTGGCAGAGTCAATGATCTTTGCTTTAGCAGTTTTCCGGTGGAGTCGCTGCGATATAGCCACAACTTGCTGACGGGACCGGGGACCATGCCGAAATTGTAGATTTCGCCGCTTTTCGGATCGATTTTGGGGTGGGCAGAATAGCTGCGATCGCTGGGCAATTCGCCAAAATCTTCCAGCCCGACGGTCTCCAACGTATCCAAGTCCAACTGGTGGGGCCGTCCGCCCTCCCACAGTGCCAACAGTCGATCCGGCAGCGCCAACACCGACGTATTTGCCGCATTTTTTAGCGATCGCCCCCCCATCATCCGCTGCCACCAATTCCCCGCCGGCAACATTCCATAGTTGCCATAAAGCCACCGCCCAGCTTGCTCCTCCTCTCGCCGCGCCGCCGTATCCACATATTGATATGTCGACGTCGCTTCACCCCCGCTAAATCGCACTGCCAGCACTGCTCCGTCTCCGTCAAACCAGTGTCCAGTACGCATCCCGTCACGCACTAGCTGCCCCGGTCCATTGCGGTATAGCGTCCCTACTAAATCCTCCGGCAAACGTCCCTCAACCACGGGTATCACCTGGCTTTCAAAGGGCGTTGCCGGCTCCTCCATCGCGCCGTACCAGAGGGGGCGATCGCTAGATTGGGAGCGAATCGAGGGATTACGGTCGGGGGCAATTAAGGTCACGCTAAATATGGGTTTCCAGAAAAATTAATATCTAAACCTCGCCTTTAATTTTTGCGCAAATTTGTCCACAAACCGTAGCTATTTTTGAAAACCGTACTGGGCATCGCCTACCATTTTGGTTGGGAGTTTTAGCCACAAATTTCTAGTCAAATTTCCAGTCAAGATCTTCTGTGCATCATTCAGCGCCCCGCCCCAATATCGAGCAAAACCTTGACCAAGCCCTAAAGCAATATTTTGGCTACGATGCCTTTCGCCCTGGTCAGCGGGAAATTATTGACGCCAGCCTCAACCGACAGGACCAGCTCGTGGTGATTCCAACCGGCGGCGGCAAGTCCCTGTGTTTCCAGCTCCCCGCCCTGTTGCAATCGGGATTAACTGTGGTGGTGTCGCCGCTAATCGCCCTAATGCAGGACCAGGTGATGGCGCTGCGGGATAACGGCATTCGAGCCACGTTTTTGAATAGCACCCTGTCGGCAGAAGAATCGCGATCGCGCCACAGTGCTCTATTTAGAAACGAAATTGACTTACTTTACGTGGCTCCCGAACGGTTAATGGGGGAGTATTTTCTAGAGACTTTAAATGAGTTAAAAGAGCGCGTTGGCATTACCAACTTTGCCATCGATGAAGCTCACTGCGTATCAGAGTGGGGACACGATTTCCGTCCGGAATATCGACAGTTAGGATACCTTCGGCAGCGCTATCCCGATGTGCCCATGATGGCGCTTACTGCCACCGCAACGCCACGGGTACGTAAGGATATTGTGCAGCAGTTAAAACTACGCCAGCCGCGTATTCATGTGGCTAGTTTTAATCGCGATAATCTTTACTATGAGGTGCGAAATAAAACGCGGAAAACCTATGAAAGCATTCGCGACTTACTGAAAGAAACCACCGGTTCAACAATTATTTATTGCTTTAGCCGTAA
>JBCCTE010000330.1:0-4430 GCA_039198915.1 Cyanobacteria bacterium P01_D01_bin.73
CATTCGGAGTGATGTTGGCACAATAGCAGGGGGATCTTTCAAAGTTTCTGTGGCGGTCGTCCCAAGCTGCATCCATTAACGGTGCAGACTACAATGGCAAAAAGCGATTGCTTGAAGCGCCAAGGAATGCCATCAATTGCATCCTCTTCCAACCCCGCAAGTCGATAGAAATCTCTCCTACGCAGCCCAAGTCGCTGCCCAAACTTCGGCGGTGGCCCTCAGTGCACGGGGCACCCTAAGTCTACCTGTTCTGTTTCTGTGACCCCCTCTATCCATTTGACTCCCCTGTGGCTACGCTACAACCCTCTCCCCACTTGGTTTTAAGTACCGATGCCGGCCAGCGCTACCTACCGTTGGCGGGGGGCGCGTGCTGGAAGATTGGGCGAGGAACGGACAATGACTTTACCCTGCCGGACCCTTGGATTTCCCGGCACCACGCCATGCTCCAGTGCATGGAAGACGGCGTTTTTTACCTTATCGATTTAGGCAGCCGCAACGGTTCCTTCGTTAATGGCCGGCGGGTCAGCATCCCGGTAACCCTAAACACAGACGATCATCTCACCTTCGGGCAAACGGAGATGAAATTCTACGCGCCGCCGCGGGTGAAGCCAGAGGATGAACAGTTTATGACCAATTCCGCCGTAACGGCTGCCCTGCACGTACGGCGTTTGATTTCAGTGCTGGTGACAGATATCCGTGATTTCACGGGGTTGACGCGCCAGACGGACGAGAAAATTTTGTCCGAAACCATCGGCACTTGGTTCCGTCAAGCGGGAGATATTTTGCGACGCCACGGCAGCTGGGTCGATAAGTATATTGGCGACGCCATTATGGCGGTGTGGATCCACGGAGAAAACGACCTCAGCCTTCAGGAGGTGCGACATATTTTCCAGGCGGTCGATGATTTACAGCGTATGACCCAGGAGCTACATCTGCGCTATCCGCTGCCGTTTCCGCTGCGCATTGGTACGGGAGTGAATACCGGGTACGCGATGGTGGGAAATACGGGGAGCTACGATCGCCCGGACTATACAGCGCTAGGGGATACGGTAAATGAGGCGTTCCGATTGGAATCCTGCACCAAGGAGTTGAAGCAGGATGTGGCGATCGGGCTGACGACGTACCAGTATTTGCGGATGTTGCACCCGGGCAATTACGGGCAAATGTTCGAGGAGTACGAGGTTCATCTCAAGGGCTATGAAGAGGCCGCGACGACCTATGCCGGGACCTACGATGATCTCCATCGGGTGTTGATGGGGCTGGGTGACGGAGAGTTGGAGGCGCAGGAGGGTGATCGCAATGACATAGAGGTAGAGAGTGCCGCTAGCTTGAATGATGCGGGGGCGAGTGAGGTGTATGGCGACGAGATTGAAATTGACGACGTTCTGGCGGATGAGCCGGATGATTTCGCAAACGCTGGACAGGAGCAGTTAATCCAAGAAGCACCGCTCTCCGACGTGGATTAGAGAGCTTTTGCAAACTAAAGTTGCAAAGATGAGCACGCGATCGCTATAAGTTGCGTAATCAGGGAAGATAGTAATCGCGGTAGAATCCCGTTATCGAAGCTGTGTATTTTTAGGAGAAACTGATCCCCATGAAATGGTTCCTGCGCCTCTTTGTTGTGGTTAGCCTGTGCGTAACGAGCTGGGTTGGTTCTGGTGTGCACCCCGCGACGGCTGCTCAACTTAACTTGACCTGGAATAGTGCTTCGATGGTTATGGGGGCAGTTAACGGGGTAGCGGATTCCGAGCTAGCAAAGATTTACGGCGAGACCATCGACCTGAACAATACCAACATCAGCAGCTATAAAGAGTACCGCGGTCTGTACCCGAATTTGGCGAAGAAGCTGATTGCGAACGCTCCCTATGAATCCGTTGAAGATATCCTTTCTGTGCCTGGGCTGAGCGAGCGCCAAAAGAGCACCTTGACCAAGTACATCGAAGAAGGCTTATTTTCCATAAGCCCCACTAGCGTTGTCTTCACCCAGGGTGATGACCGAATCAACAACGGTGTCTATAAGTAGGCAAAGATATCGCTGCAATGGTTCAGGTAGCTTCAAATTTGCCTGACTATCTCGCTCGATAACTTACTAAATTAAAGGGAGCGGGCTGATGCATTTTCAGCCCGCTCCCTTTTTAATGGCACGATAGCTTCACGCAGCTTTCATCTGTCCAAAAGCTAAGGCATGGGACTGTGCTTCCACTATTCAGCTCCCAGAATAGAACGCATATTTCCCTAATACCTTTATTTTTTGCCTCTTCCTAAGCCCTTATTATCAAGGAACTAGTATTAAGAATAAGTCGTTCAGATTAACGCCTGCCCATGCCTGACTCCCCATCCAATGGTCTGGATCCAGCAAAAGGGAATGTATCGAATCGCGCCTCGCACGTTGTGATGCAGGCTGCCACGGGCGAAGGGTTGGGGGCTGGCTTTGATGTGATTGTGGTGGGTGCTGGCGCGGCGGGATTGTACTCGGCGCTGTGTTTACCCAGCCGCTACCGGGTGGCAGTGCTTTCCAAGGAGAAGATTTCGCGATCCGCTAGCAAGTGGGCTCAAGGCGGCATGGCAGCGGTGGTGGCTTCTGATGATTCAACGGATTTGCACGTGGCGGATACGTTGAAAGCTGGGGCGGGATTGTGCGATCGCGATGCCGTTGAGTTTCTGGTAACCGAGGCGGCGACGGCGGTGTCATCACTGGTGGATCTGGGTGTGGCATTTGATCGCGAGGAGGGTCAGTTGGCGGTGACGCTGGAGGCGGCCCATTCGCGGCGCCGGGTTGTCCATGCGGCAGATATCACCGGGCGGGCGATCGTGACGGTGCTGCTGGAACAGGTGCTGGAGCGGGAGAATATTGCGGTTTTCGATCAGACGTTGGCGCTGGAAGTGACGCGGGAGGCGGACGAAGCGGGGCGCTGCGACGGAGTGCTATGTTACCGGAATGGTCTGTTGGAGCGGGTTTCAGCCGCAGCAGTGATTTTGGCGACGGGCGGCGGCGGGCAGGTGTTTGCAAAGACCACGAACCCGGCACTGAGTACGGGGGATGGGGTGGCGAACGCCCATCGAGCGGGGGCGGTGCTGCGGGATTTGGAATTTATCCAATTTCACCCCACTGCGCTGATGCATCCGGGCGCGCCCAGGTTTTTAATCAGTGAGGCAGTGCGGGGCGAAGGGGCTCATTTGGTGGACCATACCGGCAAGCGCTTTGCCTTTGACTACCATCCCAAGGGCGAGCTAGCTCCCCGCGACGTGGTAAGCCGAGCTGTGTTTAGCCATTTGCGCCGACTAGCACAATCGGGCGATCACCAAGATTCCGTTCGGCTGGATCTGCGACCAATTCCCCGCGATCGCCTGCACCATCGCTTTCCTAATATCCTGGATTTTTGCAAAAAGCACGGGCTAGATCCCCTGAATCACCCGATTCCTGTTGCCCCCGCAGCTCACTATTGGATGGGCGGCATTGCCAGCGATCGCCAGAATCAAACCTCTGTCCCTGGTCTTTATGCCGTAGGCGAAACCGCCAGCACCGGCGTCCATGGTGCCAATCGCCTCGCCAGTAACTCCCTGCTAGAGTGCATCGTCTTCGGCGCTCAGTTTCGAAGTCTAGACCTGAAATCTCCAAAAAGCGCAACGATTCCTAGCCCAATATCAAAATGTCCGTCGCCGCCAAGTGCAGAGCAACAAGCCTCTGATCAGAATCAGTTGACGGCGATCGCGGCTGACTTGCCACAAAAAGTGTGGGACGGCGCCGGAATTTCCCGAAATCAGGACGACATTGAGCACACACTGGAACAGATCAGCCGCTGGCAAGAAGCCTTTGAGGCTCTGGAACTGACGCAATATTTAGCCAGACTGTCCTCCTGCACAGGCGAACAAATTTCGATACCGCTGCCCCTATTGCGCCGCTGGTCCGAGACGCGCAACCTACTCGACATCGCCCGTCTTATCCTAACCAGCGCCCAGCATCGTACCGAAAGCCGTGGCGGGCACTATCGCGAAGACCATCCCGAGTCAGATTCCCAGTGGCAAACCCATACCTGGATCAAAGGAAATCGCTTGTGGACTGCCCCCACATCTGCCTTTTCTGCCATCCCTACCCCCTCTAATTAGCGCTTAAAACTAGCGTTCAAACAATATTATTAAGCCAGGAAGTCGTCTCATGACTTGGTATAAAGACGCCATCTTTTACGAGGTTTATCTACCTAGTTTCCAGGACTCTAATGATGATGGAATTGGAGATTTAGGTGGCGTTCGTCAACGTCTAGATTATTTCCAAGAACTAGGGATTGATGCCCTATGGATCACTCCATTTTATGAATCTCCAGGGATTGATAATGGCTATGACGTCAGCAACCATACGGCGATCGATGCCAAGTATGGCACTATGTCAGATTTTGAAGCGTTGGTGAAAGAAGCGGGTCAACGCAATATCA
>JBCCTE010000331.1:0-4423 GCA_039198915.1 Cyanobacteria bacterium P01_D01_bin.73
ATTCTCCGCGCGATCGCCTCGGATACGCTCCCTCAGAGCAGTCGCCAGGTTGTTTTGGGTTTGCGCCCAAACTTCCCCGTGGGTTTCACGAGAGAACACCTTCAGCACTACCTTTTCGTAACCGGCGATCGCAATTTCTAGATTCATCGCCCGGTCACCCAGGGGAAAGTCACTGAGGTAGATACAAATATTGCCAATCAGTCCCGCAATTCCTTCCGCTTGTTCTCTCTCTGCACTCTCAATGCTGCTTAAAGCCCAAGCCACCATCGTTGCTAAAAACCGTTGGTCCAACAAATCTAAACGGCTGCGTAATACCCGAAATACTTCTTCCCTGCCTCCCTCAATCTTTGCCTTCAAAACCGCCATTAAAAATTCAAGCACCTCCTGAGGCACCGTCCCCCCGCTGTCCGTCTGCCCCTCCAGCATTCGTTCAAGCTGCCCCGCCACATTTTGTAAAAACGCTGCCGGATTCTCCTGCCCCTCCTTCGTCAACTCTTCCGCCCGCACCTTCATCACCTGCACCAGCCCCATATCCACCAACTCCGACGACTCCTGTAAAATCGCCGCTTCTTCTCCGCTGGGGCAAGTCAACAACCGCTCAATCAACGCCAAATAATCCTTAATCCGCTGCTCATCCATAACCCAAGCCTCCAAACTTAAAAACTAAATCTGAAAAACAAAACCCAATGAACCTCAAAGCCATCAATCCACGGGCGCTACTGGTTTATCAGCGGTCTCCATCACAATTATGGAAACCCGAAAAAAATTTCTGAGCAGGGTGCGCAACCAACACCCCCCGCCCATCCAACGGTGAACTACAGCGCCCCCATCTCCTGGTCAAACGCCTCAAAAATACGCTGAGCAAACTGCCGTAGGGAAGACCCATCCCCATCAACCGCCTCCTTTACCAGCAACGGCTGCGCTTGACCCTGCTCCACATCCGACAACTCCCGCGCCACCTGAAACGATCGCCGCCGCTTATTGGACAACTCCCAATCCGCCTGGGCAAAAGTCTGCGCCATCGCTGATCGCTGCCTCTCGGGAATCTCCTCTGCCGCCAACAAACGTTCCAGTGTCTCCACGGCAAACAAATAATCCACCATGGCATCCAGAGAAACCAGCCGCTGCAAAGGAAGCGAATCCCCCTGAGCCTGCGCCAGCACAAACCCCGGCCAGAACCCCAACAACCGCGCCGAACTTGAATCCGCCACCGCCGACTCCCAAGCGATCGCCAAACACCCAACCCGGTCCACCATCGCCTCCAACGGCAACGCCACCGAATCCGCCCGCGTCAACCCAGGAGCGATCGCCCGACACTCCACCGCGCCAATCCCTCGCAAATCTATATCCGCCACATCCTCCACAAACCGCAACGGCGATCGCACAGCCGCCCGTTTCCAATCAATGGTGTAATGCTGGAGCTGAAAATAAGCCGCCCCCACCAACGTCGCCAAAGCATTTTCGCGCACCTGACCAGCGATCGCCCCATTAGGAGCCCCCGCCGCCAAAGCATCCGCCGCCTCTCTCATCCCAGAGGTGATAGGAATCGCGATCGGCAAAGTTTCGTTTGAGTCCAAATCCATTAACGTCATCACACCTAACCTCCAAATAACTCTGAATCATTCGCCAAAAAATCCAACAGCAGCGGCTTGACTTTCGTGGTCCAGAAACTCCGTATCGTTCCCTCTGGCACCTGGTGAAGGTCCGCGATCGCATCCAACGTCAAATCCTCTGGGGGCAGATAATGACGCAACACCAGAAGAGCTGTGATTTTTGGGCGTTTCTTACTGGCAATTGCCGATAATTGCCCATCTGGGTCTGTTTCTACCCACTTTTGTAAACGTTCCAAGGCGATCGCGGCATCCGGCGCATCTGCGACCCAATCCAGAGGATTCACCCACCCCTCATCACTCAAAAACGGCTGGGCAATCTTAAATTTGGCTTGCTTGTCATCCTTCCAGTCATGCTGCAACCGCTTTTCGAGATAGCGATTCAACCAAGTCAATGGACTCGCCGGGCCATCAGGATCGTAGGCTTTTTTCGCCGTCAACGGTGGCTCACAGATATTCCGAGAGAAGTACAGCCATGTTCGTGACAGAGCCTCTTGATACTGCTCTTCGGATAGCTCTTCAGGCTTGGCTTTCAGTTTCTTCGAATCCTGAATTAGCTCCACCATTCGATTGAATAACTTTCGCCGTCGGGGATGATTGGGTGGAAACTGAGCGGCACATCGCGCCATCTCCCGCAGTTCCCCATGAATTGGATCAATATTTGAATGGTGCACAAATCGAGAATTGGATGAGTCTTCCTTCGATTGTGATTGATCTCCCAGTTCGCCGGGAGGCAAACCTAATAAGTTCCTATCTTCAGTTGGTTCAAAATCATCCTTAAACATCGGCGATCGCCCCCCAACGAAACGCCACATCGCACTGTGGAAGCGTCATAGGCTGTCCCCAAACTTACTTGCTACAAGGGGTCTATCAGCCGGGGCGATCGCAATTATGGAAACTCGAAAAATTATTTCTCCAGCCCGCAATTAGCAGGGAGATACCCCCATTGCGTCACGATTGTTTCTATTTTGAATACGCTGAGGATTTAAATTGCTATATTGTCTTCTTTCGGGGATTGAATGACAATCTTCTTAGGCAATAGCCCTGACAAGGAAGGGGTTGGAGGTTGGTTATGATTCAGGTCCGAAAAGGGAGCGATCGCGGTTCTGCTAACTTCGGCTGGCTGCAAAGTCGCCACAGTTTTTCCTTTGGACACTACTACGACCCCGCCCATATGGGATACGGCAGCCTGCGGGTCATTAATGAAGACCGAGTGCAGGGTGGCGCTGGCTTTGACACCCACGGGCACCGGGATATGGAAATCATCACCTACGTGCTATCCGGCTCTCTGGAGCATAAGGACACCCTGGGCAATGGCTCAATTTTGCACCCCGGCGATGTGCAGCGCATGTCCGCAGGCACCGGGATTTTGCACAGCGAATTCAACGCCGACGCCGACAATCCCGTCCACTTCCTACAAATTTGGATCCAACCGAACCAACGATCGCTCCCACCCAGCTACGAGGAGCAACACTTCCCCCCATCAGAACGCCAGGGCAAACTACGGCTAATCGCGTCGGAAAATGGCGCAAACGGCAGTGACTCATCAATAACAGTCCATCAAGATATGCGGCTATACGCTGGATTGCTTGATGCGAATGAGCAGGTGAACCACACCGTCGCTCCTACTCGGCAGGTGTGGCTACAGGTCGCCAAGGGAGCGATCGCCCTCCAAACCCCCGACTCTCCGCAGCCCATCCAACTGGTCGCTGGAGATGGCGCGGCGATCGCCCCAAGCCCAAACCAAAGCACACACACCCTGGAACTAATCGGTCAGATTACCAGCAGCGAAGTCCTACTGTTTGACTTGGCGGCTTGATTGATGGGTTGACTGATGGGAAACAGTCATTAACAGTCACCATTATCTGTACTGTTTCCTATGAGTTAATCTCCCATTAATTAAGCGACAGGGCTATTAGCTTCATCATCATCTAAAGCATCACGAACTAGGTCGCACATAAATATGACATGGGGATTAGTAATCTCATATAAAATCTCGCCGTCAGATTGTTTAAGCTCAATAATCTTGGCTTGAACCATCATATTGAGCTGCTTAATTATCTCTGAAAGATCAATATCTAAATCACGGCTGAGAGCGATCACTGTTGAGGTTCGCAACCGCAGTGAGCACAGAATTTTGAGGCGATCAGGGTCTGACAAAATCTTGAAGTAGTCAGAAACTAAATCTAGGGGATTAGTTTGTAAATCCATAGGTGAAAATCTTGAACTTTGAATCAATATCCCTGCTCTCCCAAACGGTTAATAAAACTAGATTCCAATATCTTCTAGTCTAATCTCTGGAATAGATTCCCATTTTGGGACTTCAATAAAACCATTGCTTTTAGTCTCTGATTTTCCTTGGTAAAAGGCTTTTTTAGGTGATGTATTTGAAGATAAATCTTTCGAAAATTCAGTGGGAAACGGCACTCTAGAGCCTATAAACTGCTGTCGCCACTGACTCAGCTTCTTAAGTACTTCCTCTAGTTGGTTATGAATGCTTTGGTGCCATTCAGCAGTGTAGTTAAACTGAATAACTTTGGGCGCCAGGCTAGTTTCACCAGCTTCCTTCGATAATGCTTTAGATGCCGATGATTTAGAATCTCGTACAAACCAATAAACCATTTTCAACGATTCAATGGGCTGGGGGCTAGTTTCTGCCAATAGGTAAAGGTACAGCTTCGTCTGCCAATCGTTTTTTAAATCAGGGCGATCGCGAGGATTCACCGCCGTTTTCCAATCAATAATCAGCGCCTGCTTATCATCCAAAACTAGCAAATCGCGAACGTTCGCGCCGTCTCCATAGACCGGCAGTC
>JBCCTE010000332.1:0-4381 GCA_039198915.1 Cyanobacteria bacterium P01_D01_bin.73
CCGTTAGCGGACATTGGGTCTAAGCCCCCCATCTCGCTGTAGATCTCGTAGCTGTACAGGGCGATTCCTAATACCAGTACGGCAGGGATAGAGGTCCACAGAATTTCTAGAGGAATATTTCCACGAATCGGAGGACCGTCGGTTTCATCTCCTGGTCGCTTACGAAACTTGATTCCCGCATAAACTAAAGTTCCCTGAACCAGGACAAAAAGCCCCAGGGAAATTGTCAGCATTACGTTGAATAACGAGTCAATTTCTGCCGCATTTGCACTTGCAGAAACGGGAAGCAGGTGAATGTTTTGGCTAAACCAGAGGCAAAAGAGCGTTAAGGCAATGCCACCCAACATTGCCAAGATCGCATTTGGGATTTTCACGGGTAATGGATCAATGGCATGAGGTTTACATTCCTACGTTAGGCCAGTCAGTTTGAGAACGTGGTGTTTCCATACGCACGCAATCTATTCTTTAGGTTTACTTTGGCATTGACCAGACACCTGAAGCCCTCAACCCCTTACGCAGCAAACATTTCAGGATGCGCCCTTACAACAAGAGATCATTAAAAGCATGCAACTTTCAAGTTGAAAAGAATATAAAAATACATGATCGCCATCGCCTATCTCCAGGGCGCGTTTAATGCTTGTTACATAACCTGAACTTTAGCCATTCCGTCCTTACCGAATTAATGGGAAATAGTCCGAAGTTTTTAGTCGGTAAAGACCATCAAACAGCCTCAGAAAAATTGGAGCAGCGTAAGCTTGCATAAATCACTTGCATGGTTCCAACGCTTAAATCGCTGCGAGCCAAGACCTTCCGAGCAACCAGACTTCACATGTCATTTACTATGTCTGCTTCTTCCTTTTTTTTCGATCTCTGGAAAGAACTAGTTGGGCGTCTCCAATCGGCTTTCTCAGCGATCGCCAAACCACTAATCATGATGCTGGTTGAAGAAGAAGGCTTGACTCAGCCTCGATAACGGAGACGAAAAACTGTAGGTCTATCGATTCAGAATTGCCCAGCGATGCATGGTGACTGGGCGTTGAAACCATGGATTGTTGTCCTGGTAGCCGTTTAAGGTCAGTACCCGCCCGCTTCCTGGATCGGCCTGAATCCACTGATTATTGCCCAGGTACACAATCAGATGTAGGCGATCGCCCGTAACCGCAAAGTCCCCTGGATTCAGCTCATCGTAAGACATTGTCCGGATGGTACTGCTGGTTTCAGTTGGCTGATTAATCGTCTGATCGAGGGGTACGGCATAGTTTCGGTATCCTACGGCTAACGCTTCTGCGGATGCATCAAACCACCAGTGGAAAAGAGCCTTACGAATTAGATCGCCGTTTAATTGCTTTAGCCCTTGGCTCAGCATTGCCTGCTGCAATGCCCGGCGGGGAAGACCAGAACAATCAATGCCCGTAAAGGTTTCACCGCCCCAGTGATAGCGGGTGCCTTCAAAATTAGCCAGAGCCTGAATATAGTCTCTGTGCAGGGCGATCGCATCCACCGGTCGATTTGGCAAAATAAGAGGTACGAGACCGACGCCAATACAGCACACCACCAGCGTGCGGCGAAGGCGATCACGCCAGTTCCATAGCAGTAACGTCAATGCCGTCGTGACAATGGCTCCGATAGTGATGAGCCTGAGCACACCGCTATTGACTGGGTGAAAAATCGCGCAAAGAATTAGAGGAATGGCGATCGCCAATGCCAGCCAGCGACTCCATTTTCGATAGCGGATTTTCATCGCGGCAAACCTAATAGCCTCAATCCCGGTGTAGATAAACAAGCTCACAGTCCAACGTTTGCGCCAGCCTTGGGTTTGTACGGCTTGCCTATCCCGTAGTGAACAGCATACTGCTAAAGAAATCCAACACAAGCCGACGACCAGATCCCTTTTCCTCTCGCATACAACATGCAACAACCAACCTTTCCTAAAGAGCCCCTAAGCAAGGATCTTTTACAGGTTTTTATCTCACACCACTTCGATGAAGATGAGAGCCAGATTACCTTCGCCGAGTTTATGGAAACGGCGCTGTATCATCCTGAATTTGGCTACTACGCATCAACGGCACAGCAGATTGGTCCGAAGGGGGACTTTGTGACGTCGCCTCATATGGGTGCGGACTTTGGGGAATTGATTGGCGAGCAATTGCGGGAATTTTGGCGACATTTGGGGCAGCCGATTCCCTACGATTTGGTGGAAATGGGGGCGGGGCAAGGACTGCTGGCGAAGGATATTTTGGGCTACCTGCGGCGGGAAGATTCAGAATGCTTCGCGGCGGTGCATTATCGAATCATTGAAACGGCAACGGCCCTGCGGTCCTTTCAGCAAAAGTTTTTGCAGCCGCAATTTCCCGAGCTGTTGGAGGGCGATCGCCTAACCTGGTGCGATTTAGATGACATCAGCAAAGGAAGTATCACCGGCTGCTTCTTTTCCAATGAGCTGGTGGATGCGTTTCCAGTGCATCGGGTGACGGTGAAGGACGGCAAGCTGCTGGAAAATTATGTGGCGTTGCGACCGGGTATGGATGCGAAGAACCCCGACCCTGAAGATCCCTTTGTTGATCTCTGGGATAAACCGTCCACTCCGGCGATCGCCCAGTATTTCCAAAATCTGGATATCGACCTAACCCAGCCGCCCTACCCCGATGGGTACGTGACCGAGGTGAATTTGGCGGCTCCGAAGTGGTTGGAGAAGGTGGCGATTGCCCTCAACCATGGCTACATCCTCACCGTCGACTATGGCTACACCGCCCAGCGTTACTATCAGCCAGCCCGAAGTGGAGGAACGTTGCAGTGTTACACCCGCCACGCCCACCACGACAATCCCTATTCCAACCTCGGGCATCAGGATATTACCGCCCATGTGGATTTCACTACCCTCGAGAAAACGGGTGAATCTTTGGGATTAACTAACTTGGGATTTACCCTGCCGGCATTGTTCTTAATGTCGTTGGGGTTGGGCGATCGACTCTCTGCGCTGGCAACCGATGAGTATCCGACGGGCAATCAATTGCAAACCCTATTGCGGCGGCGGGATAGTTTGCAGCGACTGATTGATCCCCTGGGGCTCGGCAACTTTGGCGTGCTGGTGCAATGCAAATCGGCGGCGGACTCTGCGGTGCTAGAAACCCTGCCCCTGCGTGGGTTAACCGTACCGGAGTGGGGCAGTTAAAGGGAATCGGACTGGTTACACTGATTGAATCGCCATTGAAACCCCATTACAAAAGCTATTTAAGTAGCAGAACGCCCATGTTTTTTGGTCTTGGAAACGGCAAGAAAACCGAGATGCCCGCTGCTAACAAAGCGCTACCGGGTCGCAGCGAACCCATGCCCGTCAACAACAAGCACTTTGTAAACGGCAATCCCATCCAGGGTCCGTTTCCCGAGGGTTTGGAGCTAGCCATGTTCGGCTTGGGTTGCTTCTGGGGAGCCGAGCGCAAGTTCTGGACCCAAGACGGCGTGTTCTCCACCGCAGTAGGATACGCCGCTGGCATCACCCCCAACCCCACCTACCGCGAAGTTTGCTCTGCCATGACCGGGCATAACGAGGTGGTTCTGGTAGCTTTTGATCCCAAGAAAGTTTCCTACGACCAACTGCTAAAGGTCTTCTGGGAATCCCACAACCCCACCCAGGGAATGCGCCAAGGCAACGACGTCGGCACCCAATACCGCTCCGGCATTTACACCTACAGCCCTGAGCAAAAAGCTGCAGCCGAAGCATCCAAAGAGCGCTACCAAGCCGCATTAGGCAGCGTCAGCAGTGACTCCATTACCACCGAAATTATCGATGCCCCCGAGTTCTACTACGCGGAGGAATATCACCAGCAGTACCTAGCCAAGAATCCCAACGGCTACTGCGGTCTCGGCGGCACTGGCGTCACCTGCCCCATGCCCGCTGAAGTATAGGGATAGCAACTAAGTTTTATAGGACAGAGGGAATCAATGTAAGCTAACCGCTGAAAATGGCTTGTCCCAGATTCAGCGGCTTGTGCAACTTGTGCTGCGACTAGCGAATGGGCAATTATTCTTGTTACTTAACCCACCTCAACGCTTTATCGAACGGTTTCAACTTTGTCCTAGTAAACACGTTTGTTTACTTGTAATGCTGCCTTGTATTTGTCACGTTGGCAGTATGACCCGTGCCATGGCCCATGGTTCGCCGCATGCCAGCATTGGGGCCGAAACTCTTGGCGCTTCTTGCTCTCGTTCACAGTCAACGATTTTTTCTAGAGCCAAGGCAGATTTCTCTTTACCGGGACAAATGCTGAGGAGAGGAGCGTTGTTGACTGTAGAACTCCTGGAAGACGCAAAACAGTGCGGGGCAAATTCTGATTTCGTCAAAGGCGCCGCAATTTTGGCGGATCACAACGGAACTTTGGCA
>JBCCTE010000333.1:0-4378 GCA_039198915.1 Cyanobacteria bacterium P01_D01_bin.73
CAGCCATGAACGCCTTATCGAAAAGGTATTCATGGGGCAAAGGAATATCTTGAACAGCTACGCCGCTATCAAGCAAGGCATTAACGGGTAGTGCGACGTGAATCTGGTGACCGGCCCAGCTTAAGCAGCCAAGACCAAGTAGGACGGTTAGATGGTGATTCATCATCGATTCCACATTCTGGAACCACTCCAATTTTGGAGCAGCCTTGTGGTAGTGGAACCAACCAGCAAACAGCATTAGGCCTGCCATCACCAATCCACCGATCGCTGTCGCATAGAGCTGATCAGTATTGGTAAAGCCAGAAGCTCGCCACAGTTGGAACAAACCAGAGGTGATTTGAATTCCGTGGAAGCCGCCGCCTACGTCACCATTCAAAATTTCTTGACCCACGATTGGCCAAACAACCTGAGCACTAGGCTTAATGCTCAAGGGGTCGCTCAACCATGCTTCGTAGTTCGAGAAGCGAGCGCCATGGAAATACATGCCGCTCAACCAAACGAATACGACCGCGAGGTGCCCGAAGTGGGCACTAAATATCTTTCGCGATACGTCTTCTAGATCACTAGTATGACTGTCAAAGTCATGAGCATCGGCGTGAAGGTTCCAAATCCAAGTGGTGGTTTTGGGACCTTTTGCCAAGGTTCGATCAAAGTGACCCGGTTTTCCCCAACGTTCGAAGGAGGTCGGGACCGGATTTCTGTCTACCTTGACTTTTGCCTTCGGCTCCGGAGGGCTAATCGTCATCGAGACTCTCCTCTCTTAAAACAAAGGTCAAGGATGATGCAGCAACCACAACAGTCCCGTCGCATTTACAAATGTAAAAAGTGACAGGATGGCGAAAATTGCGGCTCATCCAAGAATCCCAATATCTAATCAAAAGTCATTTTTTAGGCGACTTCACGACAGATTAAGGGGAATTTCTCTTTTGAAGATTATAGACGTTTACAGACTTCGTGTTTAAGCCCATTGAAGATGGTTAACAATAGTTCAAGAAGCCCGAGGCTAGTTGTGGTGCGGGGTCTGGCCGGTTTTAGCTTTAGTTATGGTATCTCGGGCTAAGTGATAAGTGTTTCAAAACCCTTTCCTTTTTAAGAGGTGTTAAGGAGCGAAGGGTGTGGGTTTTGTTGTAGATTTTACGAACTTAAAGTCAAATTTGTTGCGTGCTTGGTTTTGGTGCTGAAATATTTCGCCGATGGTCTCCGCCTGAAGCTCTGAGCAATCTTGATGTGGATAGCATGGCTGACTTCTGCGGTTGAAGTGTCTCGCTGGGCTAACTTGGCAGGGAGCTGAATGGACGTATTGCTTAGCTATGTCCGTAACCAAGCAATACGTTCAAGACTAGAATTTTCAGCTAATCCCTGCGGGCTGCTACCTATCAGGGGCTGCAGGGGTGCTCTTGCTACTAGCTGCCTTCGCGTAGGCGGTCTAGAACGGTGCGATCTTCGAGAGTGGAGGTGTCGCCGGAGATTTCTTGTCCGCTAGCGAGATTCCTTAGGAGTCGGCGCATGATTTTGCCCGATCGCGTCTTCGGCAGAGCGTCGGTAAAACGGATTTCTCCGGGACGGGCGATCGCCCCAATTTCACCGCCAACATGCTTTTTAAGTTCGGCGGCTAGTTCATCGCCTGCGGGGGAGCTACCCTCAAGGATGACAAAGGCAACGATATCTTCGCCCTTGATTTCATCAGGCTTGCTGACTACGGCAGCTTCGGCGACGGCGGGGTGAGAGACCAGGGCGGATTCGATTTCCATGGTGCCGAGTCGGTGACCAGACACGTTAACGACGTCGTCTACGCGGCCCATGACCCAGAAGTAGCCGTCCTGGTCGCGACGGGCTCCGTCTCCGGCAAAGTAAAAGTGCTGGTCGCCTTTGGGGGGTATGCCTTCCCAATAGGTCTTACGGAAGCGCTCGCTATCCCCATAAACGTTGCGAATCATGCTGGGCCAGGGGTGTTTGATGACTAAATATCCCCCCTCGTTGTCGCCCACGGGATTGCCCTCCGCGTCGACAATGTCGGCGATGATGCCGGGAAAGGGTTTGGTGGCGGAGCCGGGCTTGGTGGCGATCGCGCCAGGCAGCGGGGTCAACATAAAGCCGCCGGTTTCCGTTTGCCACCAAGTATCGACGATGGGGCATTTTTCTGCGCCAATGACCCGGTGGTACCACATCCAGGCTTCGGGATTAATGGGTTCGCCAACGGTGCCGAGGATACGCAGAGACGATAGGTCGCGGCTATTGGGGTGCTCGTCGCCCATTTTGATAAAGGCGCGGATGGCGGTGGGGGCAGTGTAGAAAATGGTGACGCCGTATTTTTCCACTACATCCCAGAAGCAGCCAGGGTTAGAGGCACGCGGCGCTCCTTCGTACATCACCGTGGTTGCCCCGTTGGACAGGGGACCGTAGACGATGTAGCTGTGACCAGTAATCCAGCCGACGTCGGCGGTGCACCAGTAGACGTCGGTATCTTGAATATCAAACGCCCATTTCAGGGTCATGTGGGTGTAAAGGTTGTAGCCGCCGGTGCTGTGGACAACGCCTTTGGGTTTGCCGGTGCTGCCGGAAGTGTAGAGAACGAACAGCATATCTTCACTGCCCATGGGTTCCGGCGGGCAATCAGCGGAGGCGTCCTTTTGTAACTCATGCCACCAGTGGTCGCGCCCTTCTTCCATGGTGACGCCTTGCTTGGTTCGCTCGACAACGAGGACGCTTTGGACGCTGGGGGCTGCGTTATCCGCGATCGCCGCATCAACCTGGGGCTTTAGGGGAACCACCTTATCTTTACGGAAGCCGCCGTCTGCCGTGATTACCGCCTTGCACTGGGCATCGTTCAGGCGATCACGCAGGGCTTCCGCGCTAAATCCGCCAAAGACAACGCTGTGGGGCGCACCGATTCGTGCACAGGCCAGCATCGCGATCGCCGCCTCTGGAATCATCGGCATATATATAGCTACGCGATCACCCTTGCCAATGCCCAGCCCCTTCAGCATATTGGCAGCTTGGCAAACTTCCCGATGCAGCTGCCCATAAGTAATAGTGCGGGAATCCCCCGGCTCGCCCTCCCAAATAATTGCCGCCTTATTCTTTCGCCAAGTCTTTAGATGGCGGTCTAGGCAGTTGTAGGTAATGTTCAGCTTGCCGCCCACAAACCACTTCGCATTGGGAGGCTGCCAGTCCAAAACTTGATTCCAATCCTCAAACCAGTCCAACTCGGTGCCCGCCAGCTTTGCCCAAAATGCCTCGGGATCCTCTGCCGCCTCCTTATATAGCGCCTCATATTGTTCAGCCCCCTTCACGTGGGCCGCCTGGGAAAATTCAGCAGCGGGAGGAAACAGGCGATCCTCGTGAAGAACGGACTCAATATTTTTTTCTGCCATGGGTTTATCGCAACAAGAAGAACAGCAGCGCCATACAGCCTTTCAGTCACTTAGCGATCGCCAAAAAGCAACCACTGAGCGCAAATTCAAGCCATTGACTGCGATGAGCTTTTTAGAGCATAGCGGCTCTATTTCCCCAATCCCGACCTTGATAACAGACCCTTAATAACGGTAAGGAAATAACTCTAAATGGAGACTTTGGACAGAAAATAACCGACTAAACCTTGACAAATCATGAAGTGCTATCGAACCTGATTATCATTAAGCAGGGTTTGTTGCAAAAAACTCCAGTTGTCTAGTACCATACTCTCAACAAGGGCAGCTTATCGATAACAGCCCACAGGTAAAGTCATGTATGCCTACACCGCCCAATCACTCAAAGCCGAATTAAATGAACGTGGCTGGAGAATGACTCCCCAGCGCGAAGTAATTCTGGATGCATTTCAACATTTGGATGAAGGCAAACATCTGAGCGCTGAAGATCTACACGAATGCCTGGAACAGGCAGGGCAGGGAATCAGCCTGTCGACCATCTACCGCACCCTGAAATTGATGGCGAGGATGGGGATTTTGCGGGAGCTGGAGCTGGCAGAGGGGCACAAGCACTACGAGATCAACCGCCCGTATCCTCACCACCATCACCACTTGATTTGCGTCAAGTGCAACAAGACCCTGGAATTTAAAAACGACACGGCACTGAAGGCGGGCATTCGTCAGGCGGAAAAGGAGGGGTACCACCTGCTCGATTGCCAACTAACAATCCACGCGGTTTGCCCGTCTTGCCAGCGGTCAATCGTACCCATCTAAAACTGAGACTAATTATAGTAACCGTACATATTCTTGACAGGGGCTTCAATTTCCTAAGGGATGTCGCCAGAGAAATATCAAGAGAGCCAGTATTCAATCTCTATAAGTCCAATAGCTCAAACAGATTTAAAAATCTGGATGGCGGCCTAAACCTGTGTAAGGCTTAGGCCGTTTTTACAATTACTGCGGCAGGACAC
>JBCCTE010000334.1:0-4378 GCA_039198915.1 Cyanobacteria bacterium P01_D01_bin.73
AAATCATCCATGGTGCCGAAGCGAGAATCGACACCGCAGTAGTCAGAAACATCGTACCCAAAGTCTTTCATTGGGGAGGGAAAGAAGGGGGTAACCCAAATAGCATCGACCCCTAAACTTTCTACGTAATCAAGCTTTTGGATAATGCCTTGCAGGTCACCAATACCATCGCCATTACTGTCGTAAAAGCTACGGATATAGATTTCATAGATAATGCAGCCATGCCACCAAGGATTTGCCGCGCTGGATTGGGAAGCCATGGCGATCGCTCCTTAAATTTTCAATCTTTGCGTCAAAAGACCTAGGAATTTATTCAGGCACTAATCAGTAAAAACAATCAGCACATTAGAGAACATTAAAAGAATAGTGTTTAAAACTCGATTTCAACATCAGTCTGCTTGACGTGATAACAGTCTATCGAGACTAGACAACAGGACTTCAAGGTCCAACAAAACTATATAAATACTGATGTTGTCACCACTGCCAAAACGGATGGTAAATCGATGAGGTGGTGGCAACAACGGGGACAATTACCTAATAGCTTGACAATGGCGGCGGGAGATTGCGATCCGTCATCGTGACCAGTGGGGGGCATTTAGAGGCATGAAATATTCGCGTGGCGCAAGGGGGCGATCGCAGCACAGTTTCCGTCGGTATCCCCCATAGCCCCCGGTTCTTCTGCCCTTAAGCTACTATCAGTCCTTCAAGCATTGACGCATTCTTTGCCAGTACTTTTCATTTCTTCCTCTAGTTCAGTTCTTTCCCTTTGCCGCTGCTTTTGCCTAGGAGTGCTCTATGAAGCTTGTTTTTATCATTGATCCCATTGAAAATCTGGACCCGACCCACGACAGCAGCGTGGCGTTGATGGAAGCAGCCCAAATGATGGGGAACCAGGCGTGGATCACCCAGGCAAAGCAGCTAACGGTGATTGAGGGCAAGGCGTGGGCAACGGTGACGCCGATAACGTTGGAGCCGGTGACGTTGGGGAGCGATCGCTGGGTTGCGGTGGATCAATGGTTTTCGTTGGGGGAGCCAACCTTGCTGCCGCTGGAAGAGTTTGATGCGGTATGGCTGCGGACGGACCCGCCGGTGACGACGGCTTATTTGTACGCGACATACCTATTGGACTACGTGGATCCGGCGAAAACGCTGGTGCTGAACTCCATGGCGGGGATTCGGGCGGCCAACGAGAAGATGTATGCCTTGCAGTTTGGGGCGGTGATTCCTGAAACTATCGTGAGTCAGGATAAGGCGGTGATTCGGGAGTTTGTGGAGCGTCGCGATAAGGCGGTGATGAAGCCTTTGGGCGGTATGGGCGGCGAGGGGATTTTGTTCCTGCGATCAGGGGATCCTAATTTCAATTCCATGGTGGATATCAGCACCCACAAGGGCACGCTGCCAGTGATGGTGCAGCAGTTTTTGCCCGAGGAGGCGAATGGAGATAAGCGGGTGATCCTAATTGATGGGGAGCCGGTGGGTGCGGTGAATCGAATTCCGACCGGGAGCGATTTTCGGGGCAATATGGCTGTCGGCGGACGGGTAGCTCAGGTGGATGTGACTGATCGCGATCGCGAAATCGCCCAACTACTCGCCCCGCAGCTCAAGAAAGACGGTCTGTATTTTGTCGGCATCGACGTGATTGGCGGCTATCTAACGGAGGTTAATGTCACCAGCCCGACGGGAATTCGCGAAATTGATCGGCTGGATGGGGTTTCCATTGGTAAGCAGGCGATCGCCTGGATTGAAAGTCAGCGCCAGTAAAGCAATTTCAAAGAGACGAAAAATCCATCATTGCCTCCTATTTCACCATCGTGTTCATTAACGTCGGATTAAAAACATAAAGGGCAAATTAACTGTGTTTTCGGGTTTGAGGCGATCGCCATTTACCCAACTGTGACCTGCCCTTGCAGCAAAGGGATCACCGAACAAACCCGGTCACAAAACCTGGTAGATTGAGCTGAGTTCTTTTGATAGCGCGATCTAATAAGCATGAAAGTCCTCGTTATTGGCGGTGATGGTTACTGCGGTTGGGCAACTGCGCTTTACTTGTCCGATCGCGGCCACGAAGTTGGAATTCTCGACAGTCTGGTCCGTCGTCATTGGGACAGTCAGTTAGGCGTTGACACCCTGACCCCCATTGCGCCTATTAAGCAACGTCTCCAGCGCTGGAAAGATCTAACTGGTCAGCACATTGATTTGTATATCGGTGACATCACCAATTACGAGTTCCTGCAGCAGGCCATGAGCGATTTTGAGCCTGAGGCGATCGTCCACTTCGGTGAGCAGCGGTCCGCGCCCTTCTCCATGATTGACCGGGAGCACGCGGTTCTGACCCAAACCAACAACGTGGTGGGCACCCTGAACCTGTTGTACATCATGCAGCACCAGTTCCCCGACTGCCACCTGGTGAAGCTAGGCACCATGGGCGAGTATGGCACCCCCAACATCGATATTGAAGAGGGCTATATCGAAATTGAGCACAATGGCCGGAAGGACATCATGCCCTACCCGAAACAGCCCGGTAGTTTCTACCACCTGTCCAAGGTGCACGACACCCACAACATCCACTTTGCCTGCAAGATCTGGGGGCTGCGCGCCACTGACCTGAACCAGGGCATTGTGTATGGTGTCTTGACGGATCAAACTGGCCGCGATGAGATGCTGGTCAACCGTTTGGACTATGACGGCGTCTTTGGTACTGCGCTAAACCGATTCTGCATCCAGGCTGCGGTGGGTCATCCTCTAACGGTCTATGGATCCGGTAAGCAAACCCGCGCCATGTTGGATATTCGCGATACGGTGCGCTGTGTGGAGTTGGCGATCGAGACTCCGGCGAAGCCTGGCGAATTCCGCGTCTTTAACCAGTTCACCGAGCAGTTCAGCATTATGGATATTGCCAAGCAAGTCCAGGCTGCCGGTTCCACCTTGGGGCTGAAGGTGGAAGTTGATCACATCGAAAACCCACGGGTTGAGGCGGAGGAGCATTACTTCAACGCCAAGAACACCAAGCTGATTGACTTGGGTCTGGAGCCTCACCTGTTGTCGGATTCGCTTCTAGATTCGTTACTTAACTTTGCCGTTAAGTACCAAGGTCGGGTGAATCGAGACGATATCTTGCCCAAGGTCTCCTGGCGGCGCTAGGGTGATCTTATAGGGGGTGTTGATGACGATTGTTGTTGACGACTCTATCCAGATTTACCGTGTCTATTGGCATAACCATGAGCGAGAAACCTCCGGCGATCGCCCTCGAAACCGACCGTTATCAGGTACTTCAGGGCGACTGTTTGGAGGTTTTATCACGTTTGGAGCCTGACAGCGTCGATTTGATCTTTGCCGATCCACCCTACAACCTGTCCAACGATGGGTTCACTTGCCAGTCCGGGCGCGCCGTGAGCGTCAATAAAGGCAACTGGGATAAGAGCCAGGGCATTGAGCTGGATTTTGAATTCCACAAAACTTGGATGGCAGCCTGCAAACGGGTACTTAAGCCCGGTGGTAGCCTTTGGGTTTCGGGCACTTATCACAATATCTATGCCTGCGGTTTTGCCCTGCAAGCGCTGGACTTCCACTGGCTTAACGACATTTGTTGGTATAAGCCCAATGCCAGTCCCAACCTGTCCTGCCGTTTCTTCACCGCCAGCCATGAAACGCTGCTATGGGCGCGGAAAAGCCACAAGGGCAAGCACACCTTCAATTACAAGGCGATGAAATTTGGGCAGTTCCCAAAGGACGCGCTGAAAAAAGACGATAAGCAAATGCGCAGTGTTTGGATGATTCCCACGCCGCCGCCGTCGGAAAAGCAGCACGGAAAACATCCCACCCAAAAACCCCTGGCACTGTTAAATCGCGTTATTGCCGCCAGTACCAAACCCGGCGATTTGGTGATTGACCCGTTTATGGGCAGCGGTACAACAGGGGTGGCGGCGATCGCCCAGGGACGGCGCTTCCTTGGCATTGAGCAGGATGCTGATTTTCTTGATCTGGCGATCGCCCGCCTAAACGAAACCACCACTCCCAATGCCTCCGAATAACTCTGTCTAGCTAAAACTGAATATGCCTAGCTGCCTAAGTTAGCTAGCTACCAACCTGTTACTTGAGACCTTCCCGATTCCATGCGTATTGCCCTATTTACCGAGACTTTTCTCCCCAAAATTGACGGAATTGTCACCCGATTGCGCCACACTATCGACAATCTCAAGGAGCTTGGGGATGAAGTGATGATAGTGACACCGGAGGCTGGGCTTAAGGAGTACCAAGGATTTCAGGTGTATGGCGTTCCGGGGATGCCGCTCCCGATGTATCCAGAGCTAAAAATGGCGTTTCCCCGCCCTTCCATTGGCGGCGCACTAGATCGCTTCAACCCAGATTTGGTGCATAT
>JBCCTE010000335.1:0-4360 GCA_039198915.1 Cyanobacteria bacterium P01_D01_bin.73
CTGGCGGCGGGACTGACCGCGTCGGGATTGACAGTGTGGAATTTGGGGTTGTGTCCGACGCCGGGGGTAGCGTATTTGGCGGCGCAGACGGAGGCGATCGCCGGGATTATGATTTCCGCCAGCCACAACCCGCCTGCCGACAACGGCATTAAATTCTTCGGCGGCGACGGCACCAAGTTATCCAAGGCGCTGCAACAGGAAATCGAAACGGCGATTCGCACCCACGAAGTTGCCGAAGCCCAATGGCAACCCCAGCGCTACGGACAAACCCTTTACCGCCCTGACCTGGTGGACCGCTACGCTACGGCTTTGGAGCAAACTTTTGGTGGAACCGGCGATTCCGTACTGTGCGGTATGACGGTGGTCTTGGATCCGGCTTGGGGCGCGACGGTGAATTTAGCACCGGCTGTGTTTGAAAAAATGGGCGCGACGGTGATTACCCTCCACGGGCGACCCAATGGCGATCGCATCAACGTCAACTGCGGCTCCACCCATCTCGAAACCCTGCAGGCGGCGGTGTTGGAGAACAAAGCAGATCTAGGCTTTGGCTTTGATGGCGATGCGGATCGAGTCCTTGCGGTGGATAACCAAGGGCGAACGGTGGATGGGGATTACATCCTGTACCTGTGGGGCTTGGAGCTAAAGAAATCGGGACGGTTGCCCAACCAAGAAATTGTGGCGACGGTGATGTCAAACCTAGGCTTCGAGCGAGCTTGGGAAGCCCAGGGCGGCACCCTAATTCGCACAGCGGTGGGCGACCAACACGTACACAAGGCAATGGTTGATCGCGGCTCAATGCTAGGGGGCGAACAGTCGGGCCACCTTCTGTGTTTCCACTACGGTCCCAGCGGCGACGGTACGTTGTCGGCGCTACACCTGGCGGCACTGGTTAAACGTTCCGGCAAAACTCTTGCAGAGTTGGTGGACGATAGTTTTCAGACCTATCCGCAGAAATTAGTAAACGTGCGAGTGGAATGTCGCGATCGCCGCCGCCATTGGCAACAGTGTGATGCGTTGATGCAAGGGATTACCCACGCTGAGCAGGGCATGGGCGATCGCGGTCGGGTGCTGGTGCGGGCATCAGGTACCGAGCCGGTCATTCGGGTCATGGTGGAAGCCAGCGACGCTGAAATGGTTAACCACTGGACTAATTATTTGGTGGCGATCGTCGAGGAGCACCTGGCTAACTAATCGGGATTCCAGCAAGGAACGGGGGTGTCGACCGGCATTCCCTCCCAGCATTTAAATTCCGTAAATCCCGCCTCCCCCAACCCCATCTGTCGCACCTGATATTCGTTCATCGCAAAGGTAACCAGTCCAACGGTTTCACATTGGTCCACCAGTTTCCACGCGTAGCCACTTAATAACTGATAGGAATGCAGCAAATTTAAAGCCGTTGACTGGGTCGCAATATCTCCCTGGTAAACTTCATTTTCCCCATCTAAACTCAGATATAAATTGTGGGGCGGCGAATTGTACGACGCAGCGTAATAGGGATGGTTTCTAGGAATTTGATTCACCGAAGCATAGCGGATATTAATGCGGTGCTTGGACGAAAAAGTCTGGCGAGTGTGGGCGATCGCGGCTCGACATTCTGCACTTAAATCATCAGGAAAATCGCTGCGGAAATCATCAGCAACGGCAGGATTGATAGAAATAAATAATGTTAGAGCTGTGGCGGTAGTGATCGCGTTAACTCGTTCCGTAAAACGTTTCAGTGAAGACTGCATTTACGTCACCTCATCCCTCAAGTTCCTGTTCGCAAATTAACACGTCTTTTCTGAAGTCCATTCAGTTTCTAGCTCGATTTCAAAGGTAGCGATCGCCCTTCTGCATCACGGTCTGGATTACCATATGTTTTGTCTCGAAATGTTAATCCCGATCTGACACCCCCATGACTCAAACAGCGATCGCCCCCTACGGCAGTTGGAAATCACCGATCACTTCCGATGCCATTGTGTCCGGCAGTGTGGGACTTGGCGGCGGCGTGCGAGATGGGGATTTTTTGTATTGGGGCGAGGCGCGACCGTCGGAGAAGGGGCGGACAACGGTGGTTCGTCGCGCGGCGGATGGGACGACGACCGATGTGGTGCCCCAGCCGTTTAATGTGCGCACGCGGGCTCACGAGTATGGTGGCGGTGCGTGGGCAGTGTTTGACGGGGTGGTGTATTTCGCGAATTTTGCTGACCAGCGTTTGTATCGGCAGCAGGTGGGAGGGGAGCCAGAGGCTTTGACTCCTGAAGGCGATCGCCGTTTTGCTGATATTCGTTTAGATCGGTCTCGCGATCGCCTAATTTGCGCGTGCGAAGATCACACCGTTGAAGGTGAGGCAAAGGCTTATATTGCTGCAATTCCTCTGGATGGATCCCAAACGGTAACGATACTGGCAGAAGGTTCAGATTTCCATACGTCGCCCACCCTTAGCCCCGACGGTTCTCAACTGGCGTGGATTACCTGGCAGCATCCCCATTTGCCTTGGGATGAGACCCAGCTTTGGTTGGCGAATGTAACGGCAGACGGCAGTTTGGCGAACTCGCGGCAAATTGCGGGATCCGCTGAGGAGTCGATTTTTCAGCCCCAGTGGTCGCCCTCGGGACAGCTTTATTTCGTGAGCGATCGCACGGACTGGTGGAATATTTATCGCTGGAACGCCGACGGTGAGCCCACTGCTTTGTGCTCAATGGATGCGGAATTTGGGCTGCCCCAGTGGGTGTTCGGCATGTCCACCTATGGTTTTGCATCGGGCGATCGCGCCATTTGTGCCTATACCCAGAAAGGGCTGTGGACCTTAGCCAGCCTGGATTTAACCGACGGTAAGCTAACTCCCTTTGACCTGCCATACTCCACCCTAAGCGGCATCTCTGTGGACGAAACCTGCGCCATATTTATCGGCGGCTCCGCAACGGCACCGTCGGAGTTGGTGCATTTTGACTTCGACACTTGCAAGGCGGAATCTTTGAAGCGCAGTACAGAATTGGCGATCGCCGAGGGCTACCTATCAGCACCGGAATCCGTCGAGTTCCCCACCACCGAGGGCACCGCCTACGGTTTGCTATATCGCCCGAAAAATCAGGACTTTGAAGCACCCACCGATGAAAAGCCTCCTCTAAAAGTCAAAATCCACGGCGGTCCCACCTCCCAAACCTCCAGCAGCCTCAGCCTTGGCATTCAATATTGGACCAGTCGCGGCTTTGCGGTGCTCGACGTCAACTACGGCGGCAGTACTGGCTATGGGCGGAAATATCGGCGGCGGCTGGACTTGAGCTGGGGCATCGTCGATGTGGATGATTGCGTTAATGGGGCGCAGTATCTGGTGGACCAGGGCATCGTGGATGGCGATCGCCTCACCATCGAGGGCGGTAGCGCTGGGGGGTATACCACCCTGGCGGCGTTAACCTTCAAGGACACATTCAAGGCAGGGGCAAGTCGCTACGGCGTGAGTGAGCTGGAAGCCCTGGCGCGGGATACCCATAAATTCGAGTCGCGATATCTGGACAGGCTGATTGGTCCTTTCCCTGAAAAGAAGGATGTTTATGAGGAGCGATCGCCCCTGCACTCCGTGGATCAGCTCAACTGCCCGGTGATTTTCTTCCAGGGGCTTGAGGATAAAATCGTTCCCCCCAACCAGGCAGAAATGATGGTGGATGCCCTCAAAACCAAGGGGATTCCCGTTGCCTATGTGGCGTTCGAGGGAGAGCAGCACGGATTCCGCCAGTCGGAAAATATCAAGCGATCGCTGGACGGTGAATTTTATTTCTACTCGCGGATTTTTGGATTTGAGCCCGCTGAGGCGATCGCCCCCGTGGAAATTGCCAACCTAGACAGCTAGCGATCCCCTACCCAATTTGCAATCAATCCATAAAGTCTAGTTGATGTGGGTTAAGGAAACGATAGATCTCAACAGCTGGGTGCTGGAACACCACTCAGCCGAACTCGCTTGATTACAATGGCAGAGCCAAATCCCTGGAAGTGCCATTACATAAGGCTTTAGCCAATCTCTCAAATCAACTAAACTTAGGCAGCAATGTAAATCCCTGTTTCGCCTGGCTGCATTGATCTCGGAAAATCGTTAACCTAATAGGACCAAAAACGTTATTGCATCAAACTGCCATGAAACGTACATCGGTCAGTGATCTCCAAACTTGGGACGACGCCAGCGATCTAGAGCGGGTGGTCGTAGATAAGCGCTCCTACAAACGTGCCAACGCAGCCAAGGGACGCCGTCGAAACCGTCGATACAGCAAACGATTGCTTGATGTTCAGTTGCGCATTAATCAAGAGTTTGAGGACGATTTCGATGACTAGAGATTTGATGATTGAAAGTCAGTAAGTTTCAATAGCGGTCGGTGGCGATCGCTCC
>JBCCTE010000336.1:0-4341 GCA_039198915.1 Cyanobacteria bacterium P01_D01_bin.73
GCACCGTCCCCGGAACCCCCAACGCCGTCGCCACAATATGGGCTCCTACAAAGCCGATAATTGCCCATGGACCTAAACTATCTAGCCAGCACACAATTTCATCGTGGTTAAACAAAAGCTGCCACGTTGATTGATGGTGCAGGGCGATCGCCCCTCCGAGTCCCAGACAGATCAAAAAGGCGGCCATCCCCAACCGCCGCCTTCCAGAGCACAGCGCTGATACGATGGCAGCCCCTATCCGTCTAACCGAAACTTGTTTAGAAGTTCTTTTAATTGCAACCTTACTAATAGATTCTTGCCAATGCTCAAACTAATTCTAGGTTAGCGAGCCACCGCAGCTAGACCCACAGCCAGCGGTGCAACCATAGCAATAATCATCCGTCTGCACCTTCTCAATCAAGTCCAGGCTCCCCGCCGCCAGAAAATCCGACACCTTCAGCGCCTTGCCCTGGGCATCCAGCGCCGGCATGTCTTCCATTTGCGTGAAGTCGCAATCGAAAACATTGCCGTGATAATCCACAGAAAGCTGACTGCGACACATCAACCCCGGCACCGTCGCCCCGTTGAAATTATCCGAGAGAAACCGCAGGTACGGATTGAGCAAACCACTTCGCTCAAAAAATCGCTTGCTGCGCCCTACCGGCAAGTTGGTAATCGCATAAAGCTGATTGAAAACAATACCAAAGTGCTCTTTTAGATAGTCTTTATAAGCCGCTTGTAACCCAACTTGATCCGGCGTCAAAGAGAAATTCTCCGACATAGGAAACGGCGGATTATAGACCAAGTCGATATTTAAATTTGGGTCAGATCCATAGCCCAATTTATTGAGCCACTGAAGAGCTTTAATGGAATCGTCGAAAACCCCATGACCGCGCATTTTATCGACGTTATCCTGCAAGTAACACGGTAACGATGCCACTACATGGGCTTGGTGCTTAGCAAAATATTCCGGCAGGTAGCCAAAGCCGTCTACAAAATAAATGGTCAAATTAGACCGTACAATTACCTTTTTTCCACGGCGACGAGCGGCTTCCAAAATCGGGCGAAATCCGTAGTTCATTTCCGGTGCACCACCGGTCACGTCTACCGTTTGGATTTGATCAAATCGCTCGATTAATTCCACCAACTGATCACAAACATCCTCCGATAGCTCCTCCGTCCTCCGGGGACTTGCCTCCACATGGCAATGGGCGCAGGCTAAATTGCATTTTCGCCCCAAATTAATTTGCAAAGTGGTGATTGGGACCTTGGTTAAAGGACCATTCAGCCGTTCCACAAATGTGGGGATTGTGCGAGCCTGAGGCACTTGAACCGTGGAGGTGACCATAAGCTTGGCAGATGTCCTGCTCTAGTAGAGTTACTGTTCTCCAGCTTAGTGGAATCATTTGAAATCGTGGGTTGTCCCGCTATGAATCCACGATTGATCGTTTCAAATCGTCAATAAACTCAAGGCGATCGCCCCAGAATCCATCCCCCAAACTAGACCAATCCAAAAGTCCGCAAGGAGCTACAAAATCACAGCTCTTTTTCGTAAATTCGGTAGGTTTTATAAATTTTGCCGCTCGCCTTTTCCACAATCTTGCGCGACGACATATTGTCTTCGTATACCCACCCCAATTCAGCCCAGGTGTAGCGCTTATTTTTCTTGGTGCCCCCCTGAAACGCCAGGTGCACCATTGCTAGGGGAATTAGCTTACGGCGGTGTTCTGGAAGGGAGGCAAACGCCAGGACCCGCACTCGCTCAATGGTTCGTCGGAACCACAAAAACTTGAGAATGCCAATCCAATCCAGCTTGCCATTTACCCGCTTCAGCACTTCGTTGTAATCCGGCAACGCCATAAAGAAACCCACCATTTCCCCATCAATTTCGGCAATGGGAAAGAGGTCGGGATCTACCAAAATTTGCAGCGACTTTGCCTCTTCGAAAAACTCATCCTCCGTGCGCGGCGTTGAACTCCAGTTGTTTGCGAAGGTTTCCGTGAATAGTCGATAGAGCGATCGCACATCCTTCTCAAAGTCCTCTCCCTTGGTTGCGATCGATCGGAAGGTCACCCCGGACTTGATGGCGATGCGGTACGCCTTCTCAAACTGCTCCGCCATATCATGGGGCTCGAACCGATAGGCATAAGCATCCTTCGCCTTCGTAAATCCATAGCTTTCCCACAGGGTCGGGTAGTGGGGCAGATTGTAGGGCATCATCACCATCGGCGGCTCCTCGAACCCATCAATCAGCATCTGGCAGTTGTTATGGGTCGACAGATCGATAGGACCCCGAATGGTCGTCATGCCCTGCGATCGCAACCACTCCGCCGCCGCATCAAACAACGCCGTCGCCACCGCCTCATCATCGACGCATTCAAAATATCCAAACAGTCCCACCGACTGCCCTTCCCGCTCCACCAACCGCCGATTCACCGACGCCACAATCCGTCCCAGCAGGCGATCGCCCTGCTTAGCAATAAATCCTTGCAGCGTGCCGTAGGCGCGAAACGCCCCCTCCGGTCCCACCTGCTTCGCAATATCACTGCGAATCGGTGGCACCCAATTAGGATCATCGCCATAAACCGCCTGGGGCACATCCAAAAACTGCTGCAAGTCGTCGTCGCCACTGATCGGCTGAATCGTAAACGACTCGGAAGAGGCGATCGCACTGGAAATAGACGTCATAGCCAAGCTCTAGGGGAACAGAAGTACTCAAGGAAACCTTAATATAACTTCGCTCCACAGCCATGGATGTAGACTCAAGTCACCCACGGGTTTTCCACAACTTTTCCACAGGTTTCCCTTGGAAAAGCCGAGTTTTCCACAGAAAATCTTGAGTTTTCCACAGGAGTTTACAAACTGCGGCAAAACCATCTGCTGCTGCGTAATGGCTCTACATAATCGCAATCAAAAGCAAAGCAAGAGAGAGATTAGACAGGAAAATTCTGCAATTCAGATGGCTTACTCAGCAGCATAATTTGATAGACAAACTCGACTAGTGCTCGACTGATAAATCTGGCAAACAGCGTCGCCGTTTTTACGCTATTCCCATTCGATGGTGCCAGGAGGCTTCGACGTAATGTCGTAAACAACGCGATTAACACCCTCCACCTCATTAACAATTCGGTTTGAAATTAGCTCTAGCAATTCGTAGGGAGCCCGCGACCAATCTGCCGTCATACCGTCCTCGCTAGACACAAACCTCAGAACAATGGGGTAAGCATAGGTGCGCTTATCGCCCATCACACCAACGCTCTTCACCGGCAGAAGCACAGCAAAAGCCTGCCAAAAATCGTGATACATCCCGTGGCGATTGATTTCCTGGCGAACAATAAGGTCCGCTTCTCCCAGAATTTTGAGCTTCGCCGGGGTAACTTCCCCAAGTATCCGAATCGCTAAACCGGGTCCAGGGAACGGCTGACGACGCACAATTTCATCCGGCAACCCTAACGATTGCCCAACCTTGCGCACCTCATCCTTAAACAGCTTTCGCAGAGGTTCCACTAGCTTGAACTGTAGATCCTCAGGCAAACCGCCTACATTGTGATGGCTTTTAATCTTAACGGCCACCCGCTCACCAGTTTTGGGGTCAACATTGGTATCTGCCGACTCAATTACATCGGGATACAGGGTCCCCTGTGCCAGGTAATCAAAGGGGCCTAGGCGCTTCGACTCCGACTCGAAAACTCGGATAAATTCGTGGCCAATCCGCTTCCGCTTTTCTTCGGGATCCGTGATCCCTACCATGCGAGCTAAAAAGCGTTCCGAAGCGTTGACGTACTCCACGGGAATTCGAAACTCTTCCTTGAACAGCTTCATCAGCCGCTCCGGCTCGCCCTTCCGCATAAAGCCTTGATCGATAAACATGCAGGTCAGCTTGTCACCGATCGCCTTGTGCAGCAGAAAGGCCAGTGACGACGAATCCACCCCACCGGACAAGGCCAGCAGTACTCGCTTATCACCAACCCGCGCCCGCACCTCTCGCACCGACTCTTCCACAAATGTCTCAGTGGTCCAGGTGGGCTGAGCTTGGCAAATGTGATACACGAAGTTACGGATTAGGGCGATTCCCCCCTTGGAATGGACCACTTCGGGATGGAACTGAACGCCGTATAGCTTGCGGTTGTGGTCGGCGATCGCCGCACAGGCCGTATTCGCCGTATGCCCCAGCAGCTCAAACCCCTCAGGCAGTGCCGTACAGGAGTCACCGTGGCTCATCCACATCGTGGTGCCATCATCCACGTTGGTTAGCAAATCCGTGGGGTCGTCAATAAAAAACTCTGCCTTGCCATACTCGCCTCGATCCGCTGACTCCACCTTGCCGCCAAGCTGTTGCACCATTAGCTGCATGCCGTAGCA
>JBCCTE010000337.1:0-4334 GCA_039198915.1 Cyanobacteria bacterium P01_D01_bin.73
GCTAATTTCCAGCCGAATTACTAACGTCGCTCACGCCGCTACTGTGGCAAGTACGGTTTAGTTGTTGTTTAGTTCCTTCACCACAAACCATGCGGGCTCGAATCAAAGATGACATGCTCTACATTGCGGCGGAGGATGTGCCGGTGTTTAAGAAGGGCGGACCGGTGGTGCGCAACAGCTATTTTTGGGCGCTGAAGTCGATTTGTGATTTTGCGCCACGGGAGAAGGATTGGGAGTTTGAGCGGTGTGTTTGGGTGGCGCTGTCGCGGATGTTGATTTCGTTTGCGGATAGTGGGTATTTGCGGTTGAGTGAGACGCTGCTTGAGTTTGAGCCGGGGCAGTCGATTCCCGATGAGTTGCGATCGTGCTCAACGATTATTTAGCGCGATCGCCACTACGGCAATTCAGCTTCAAGAATGGAAATCAACTCTGGGACTTCAGATTCCACAACGCTCCAGACCAAGTCGAAATCAATTTCGTTGTATTCATGCACTAGCCGATTGCGCATTCCATTGATTTCATGCCAAGCGATATTATCCAGGCGATCGCGGGTGGCAGGGGAAATCCGACGGGCAGCTTCAGCAATCACCATCAGGCGACGAATGACGGAATCTTGAAGCTGAACATCTGCAATAAACTCCGCTTTGCTAGTGGTGACGGTGTATTGCTGCACAAGCTGGGCGGATTACAGCATATCAAGCAGATATTGTTGATCGCGTTCCATGGAGTAGTTTGGCGCTGGATAGGATGGCTTCGCGGCGGAGATAGTTACGGCTGTTACTGATGCCGTTGCGGGTTATGACATCGACGGGGCGCTTGAATAGAGTTTCTAGGTCGACTTGGATGCGATCAAGAGTGGCGAAAGTAGGTTTGGCGGCGGGGTGAAATTGGATGATTACGTCTACGTCGCTCTGGGCGTGGAAATCATCCCGGAGGACAGAGCCGAAGAGGGAGAGTTCGGTGAGTTGCCAGTGTTGGGCGATCGCCCCTAAATCATCACGGGTAATTTCCTGCCCCAGCTTTTGGGACAGCCATTGCAGATTTACGGTTGGGCTGGGGGGCGATTGGGTCATTTCTCGTTGTCCTGCTGGCGGGCTTCGAGGGCGGTTTTGAGGAGGCTGATCGCCTCAGCAATTCCTGGGATAGGCGTTGGACAGCGGGTTAAAACTTCGGCATCCATGAGAACGCCTTCAATATCGCCGATGGTGGTTTCTGGGGTGTTGAGGGTTTGTTGCAGTTGCTCGATGCCGTTGTCTTGGTCACGGATCGCGATCGCATAGAAGTTTTTGAATAGGATCTCTGAGTGGAGTTCGATGCCCTGTTGCCAGTTTTGGATAGCTTCAGGCAGGTTATTTTCTAGCGCCAAAACCAGTCCTAAATTACAGAGTAACCATGCCTGATTAGCGTCCAGATCAAGTGCCTTTATGGTGTGATGCTTGGCAAGATCGAGGTGATTATGTTTCAGGTGTTGCCAGCCCAGCCCTCCATGATAGTCAAGGTTATCGGGTTCAATAGTTACTGCTATGTTGTAGTGCCTAAATGCCTCATCACTCTCATTCAAATCAAATAGAATTGTGCTGAGATTTCTATGATGTTCAGCATTATCTGGCTCAAGCTCAATGGACTTTTGGAAACTGGAAACGGCGTCTTTCAATCGACCCGTTTGAAACTGTGTTAATCCTAAAAGTGCGCGGCGGTAGGCTACTTGTGGCTCAAGCAAAACAGCTCGCTCGTGGCTGCTTATTGCCTCTTCTGTTTGCCCTAAGAATGATAGTAATAGCCCCATGTTGCTATATGCCTCTGCATATCCAGGGGCGATTGTAAGTGCTTTTTTATAGCTAGAGAGTGCGTCTTCCTCTCGATTTAATTCTCGATATATGTTGCCTAGGTTGTTGTGAGCTACTGCGAATTCAGGGTCGATTTCAATAGCTTTCTCGTAGCTAATAGCTGCCTCTTCGTTTCTACCTAGCTTCGACTGAGCAACACCCAAATTAATGTATGTCGCCTCAAAGCCGGGCAAAATTCTGATAGCTTTCTCGTAATTAGCAATTGCTTCCTCTTCTTTGCACAACTTAGACTGAACGTTACCCAAGGTGTTGTAAGCACTCGCGTCCTTGGGGTTAAGTTCGATAGCTTGCCTGCAACTAGTAATAGATTGCTCATATTTGTCGCTTTCCAATTGTGCGACAGCCAGGCCGCTCCAATGAAAGCTCATTGCTGGCTGCAATGTAATTGCTCTCTGAAAGGCACGTTCTGCTTCAAGCAGAAATTGAGTTGATCCTTTCATAAAAATTAGTTTCCAGCCCACCGAGCTGAAAGCCTGTGCCAAGTGGCATTTTAAATTTGCAGAACTACCTGGGGTCATTGAAGCTGCTTCAGAAACAGCTCTGAGTGCCTCTAAAACCATGTCATTCTGGCTTAATAGATTACCCCGAGCTAATTTGATGATCGCCCTACATTCCACCGCAAAACTATCCCCAAACCAATCGCGCTGTTCCAAATCTTCCAACCGCTCAATCAATTTCCATACTGCATCCAGATTTGCTGAAGAACTTTGTAATCCCGCTTGAAAAATTCGTAACCACTGTTGTCCCCGCACTGACCAATCCGCCGCGAACCCCTCAGTCCCCTCCAAAACTCCCTCCACCCAGCAGCGGTCATATATCCACCCCAGTACAAACCAAGGCACCAACGATCGCCAACCCGTCTCCTCTCCCAACCAAAACTGATGATGAATCCAGTCTGCCCGTAGCTGGGCGATCGCCTCATCCCCAAACAAATCTGCCGAATCCGTAATCCCCCGCGACCTTTCCTCAAGCTGCAACTCCAACCAGGCGATCGCCTGCTCGTTCAGCCCCGTATAAGACTGCCATCGAGACTTCTCCCCCGCCAAAAACTCCCGCACAAACCCCGCCAGCTTCTCCGACAGCCGCACCCCATCGGACTCCAACACAAAGGAATATCGCGATCGCAACCCCTCCACCCGCGTCGCCAAAGCCCCCACATCCGCCTCCTGCAACATCGCCGCCAATAGCTCCGGCTCCGACCGCCGCACCATCGCCAGAGCATAAACCGCCTCCAAATCCCGAGGCTCATTTTTGCAATGCACCAAAAATCGCTGACTAATTTTCCGAATCAACGTCTGCCGAGCCCCTTTCCCCAGCTTGCTTTCTTCAATCGGCGCAAGCAGCTCCTCCAACTTCACCCCGTCTCGCCATAAATCGGCGATCGCCCGCACCACAAACGGAATCCCCAAGCTAAACCGCCCAATCTCCTGCGCCTGGTCCTCCGTCAGCTCCTTACCCGGCACTACCGCCTCAAAAAACTGCCGAATCTCATCGCCACTAAACTGCGCCAAGGATTTCGTAAATAAGGTCTCATCAGAAAAATCCGACCGATAGCCGCGAAAATTCCCCCCACCGCGCCACTCGTCATCGGCTAAATTCGCCCGCCCCGTCAAAACCCACAAAACCCGCTCCCCAGCAGCCCCCATCACCTCCCGCATCGCCAAATCACACCCCTGGCGATCCACAATCTCATAGGTATCCAAAAACACCACCACTGGCTTCCGCGCCGCCACCTTCGCCAACCCAGCCCCCAGCGATCTCCCCAGCCGCACCCACGGACTACGAAACAGCTCCACCTCCTCCGCCTTCAGCGATCGCTCCACCAACTTCAGCGCCTGGGCACTCAACTCCGTCGCCATCCCCACAGTGCCATCCAAATAAGGCTTAGCCGCCTCATCCGATATCCCAAACTGCCGGTGAGCAAAAGTGGCGATCGCCCGAACGCCCCCCTCCACCAGCTTTTTATCCACCATCTGCTCAGTTTGATTTTGTTGCTTCAGCGCCTTATCAACCTTCTCCTCCGCCTTCCGCAACCGCTTTTGAGTCTCCAAAAACTCCTTAAAACACTTCGCATCCGTCTCCTCCGACAACACCCGACACAACACACTCAAAACCGTCTCCGGCTCAATACTGTCGTGCCCCAACTGCAACCCCGTCTCGCGATCGCGCTCCTTCTCCCAATCCAACCGCACCGTCAAAAACTGCTTCCGAAATTTTCCGGTCCCCTCCAAATCCCCCAGCGCAATCCGCTCCAACCGCCTACTCAAGGTACTCTTCCCCATCCCCCCTTCGCCGTAGAACAAACAGATATAAGGATCTCGAGATTTCGAGCGGCTCCCTCGCACCTTTTCAATGCCTTTTAAAACCGTGGGAAAACTCCGCGCCAACGGAGAACCCACCAGCGCCTCCAGCATCTTCCGAAATTCACTCTGTTCCGTTTTCCGCCCCAGAAAAAACTCAGCCATAGTGTGACGCTGCCAACCTCAC